>JBLFWJ010000026.1:0-26887 GCA_047611425.1 Bacteroidia bacterium
CGAAGCCAGAGAAGAAATTCAAAAGCGAATGGAGCTTCAGCATCTATAATGTTTATAGCAGACAGAACCCATATTTCATCTACTTCGCAACGGAGCTGGATGAAACGACAGAGGAAATCAGCATTGAAGCCAGACAGGTTTCTTTGTTTCCAATCATGCCAAGTGTAACCTGGAATTTCAAGTTCTGATATGAAAAGGACAATCATAAATATGCTGCCTGCGATTGCACTTGTTTCGGTGTTAATCTCGTGCGAAAAGGTGATTGATGTGGAGGTACCGGACTCAGCCTCTTCTATAGTAATTGAAGGGAGTATTGAGTCAGGAGGTTTTCCTTTGATTCTTATAACTAGAAGCGAAGCCTACTTTTCGCCTATCTCAACTTCAGCTCAGGCGTTAGCCAATGTGTTGGTTGATTCAGCTCGTGTTTTTATCACGGTGGATGGTATAGAAACTGAAATAGATAAGTTTTGTCTGGATGACCTTCCACCGGAACTACAAGAATTGGCAGAAGATATTTTAGGGTTTGATAGCATTCCTGCAGGGCTGAATATTTGTGCCTGGGCAAATCCTTTCTTGGTTGGTATTGAAGGGAAAACGTACGGGCTTCGTGTTGTTCACGAGGGTGAGGAGTACAAAGCATCTACTACGATTCCGCATAAAGTGCCTTTGGATAGCATGTGGTTTAAACTGCAGCCACCCAATGAGGGACAAGGATTTATTTGGTGTACAATGGACGACCCGGACACGATTGGAAACTCCTATCGGATGTATGCCGAAAGAATCGGTAACGATGAGGGACCAATTGCGGTTCCTGGAGCGAGCTTCGATGATCGATTCATTAATGGAGAAACATTCGATTTCAACTTTTCCCGAGGAACTCGATTTGGAGTGGAGGAAGATGAAGATTCAGCCTTTTTCTTTGCAACCGGTGATCTCGTTGCAGTGAAATTCACCACTACAGACCTTGCTGTTTACGATTTTTGGGAAAGCGCAGATGATGCCATTGCAGGTGGTCAAAACCCATTTGTTACGCCAACTCAGATAAGATCAAATTTTGATAATGGAGCGCGTGGGGTTTGGGCTGGTTACGGAGTAGCTTGGGACACTTTAGAATGTATTCCGGTACAATGAGTTGAAAACGACAATATTTCGGCTTGAGATTCGCAATTTCGCAGCCCGCCAAAAGCAATAAATAGAACAAAAGAAAAATGGAAGAAAGAGAGCACAGAACTTGCGTGATAATTGGATCCGGACCTGCTGGATATACTGCAGCTATTTACGCTGCAAGAGCTGATATGAAGCCGTTAATCTACACTGGTATGCAACCAGGTGGTCAGCTAACGATTACTACGGAGGTTGACAATTACCCGGGATATCCTGACGGAATTGATGGCCCGCAGATGATGGAGGATTTTAGAAAGCAAGCGGAACGGTTTGGAACAGAGGTTCGGTATGAAATGGTAACCGAAGTTGATTTTACTGGCCCGAAACACGTCATCAAAATCAATGATAAAGAGTTGACAGCCGACACCGTTATTATTGCAACTGGTGCGTCTGCTAAATGGTTGGGTATCGAATCTGAGGAGCGATTGAATGGCTTCGGAGTTTCAGCCTGTGCAGTTTGCGATGGCTTCTTTTACAAAGGTCAAGATGTTGCAATTGTTGGAGCTGGAGACACAGCGGCAGAGGAGGCAAGCTACCTAGCCAAGCTTTGTACCAAAGTGACAATGATTGTAAGACGAGACGAAATGCGTGCATCAAAAGCAATGCAGCATCGAGTTGAAGGTCTTAAGAATGTTGAGATTCTTTACAATACCGAAACCGATGAAATCCTAGGAGAAAAAGGCGTTGAGGCCGTTAGAGTGAAGAACAACAAGACCGGAGAATTGTCTGAGATTCCGATTACTGGATTTTTCGTGGCCATCGGTCACAAGCCGAACACCGACATCTTTAAGGGATGGTTAGATATGGATGCTGTTGGTTATTTAGATGTCGTACCAGGCACTTCAAAAACCAAGATACCCGGTGTATTCATTGGTGGTGATGCGTCCGAAAAGGTTTACCGTCAAGCGGTTACCGCAGCCGGAATGGGTTGCATGGCAGCATTGGATGCCGAGCGTTACTTGACTGAACAAGGAATTCACTAGTAATGTCATGCCGCACTTGATGCGGCATCTAAGACCCCGCATCAGGTGCGGGGTGACAACCACAGGTAATAATTCAATCTTTATTCGCCAAGTAGAACTCTTCTACTTGGCGAATTTTGTTTTGCTTCTCTTCATCAGGTAGAAAACTCGTCTTGAAACTGATCTTGGCAAATTCTGCCAATTCACCTTTCGATAAGTTCAAAGCTTCCGCCATGGCAGTGTAATTGGCGATCATGTGCCCGCCAAAATAGGCTGGGTCATCCGAATTGATGGAAGCCATTAAACCAGCATCAAGCATGGTACGAAGTGGGTGGTCTTTTAAATCGTCAATCACACAAAGTTTGTGATTGGAAAGCGGGCAAACGGTTAAGCCCATTTTCCGGCTGACCAATTCTGCAACCAATTTCTCATCATCTAGAGAGCGGTTTCCGTGATCTATACGATCAACATTTAATTCGTTCAAAGCTTCCCAAACATATTCTGCCGGGCCTTCTTCTCCAGCGTGTGCTACCAGTTTGAAGCCTGCTTCTTTTGCTTTGGCAAATGCATTTTTAAACTTAGTTGGAGGATTTCCAAGCTCCGAAGAATCTAGACCTACTGCTGTGATTTTGTCTTTATGTCGTAGTCCATCTTCCAAAGTTCTGAGCGCAGATGTCTCGTCTAAGTGCCTCAAAAAACTCATAATGAGAAGGCTGGTAATTCCAAGTTTGGATTCGGCTTCCTGCATCGCTCGCCAAATTCCGTTGATAACCGTATCAAATGGAATGCCCCTGTCTGTGTGACCTTGCGGGTCGAACATAATCTCGGTATGTACAACATTCTCAGAATGGACTTTGGAAAGATATGCCCATGTTAGGTCAAAGAAATCCTGCTCAGTTGTAAGCACATTCATTCCCTCATAATAGATGTCCAAGAAGTCTTGAAGATTGGAGAAGTTGTATGCCTCCTTCACTTCTTCTACCGAGTTGAAACGAATGTTAATCTTGTTTCGTTGAGCGATGGCAAACATCAATTCTGGCTCGAAAGAACCTTCAATGTGCAGGTGTAATTCGGCCTTCGGTAATCCTTGAATAAATTCTTGAATGTTCAATTTTTCGGTCTTTGGTTAACTAAACGATAATTATTGGTGCCACTTAATGTTGCAACCAATACTTGGCTTTTGTTCTGGAGAAATGGCTTCATCATTAATCAATTGGTCAAAAGCTAGTCTCAAGTCGTGTCCATCTATTGGTGCATCATTTCCCGGTCTTGAGTCATCCATTTGACCACGATAAACACACTTTAGTTCAGAATCGTAGAGATAGAAATCAGGGGTGCAAGCCGCATCGTAAGCCTTTGCCACGTCCTGCGTCTCATCAAATAAATATGGAAATGGAAATGCCTTTTCCGAGGTAAGTTGCTTCATGTGATCAGGTCCATCTTGAGGATGCGAAATCATACTATTGCTGCTTATCGCGATAATCGAAATGCCGGAATCCTTGTAGTCATTTCCAATGTTAACCAGTTCGTCCATTACGTGAACAACAAACGGGCAGTGATTGCAGATGAACATTACCAAGGTGCCTTTCGTACCCTTCAAGTCTTGAAGTGATTGTTCGGTTCCGATGACTACGTTGACCAATGAGAAATCGGGGGCAGTTGAGCCCAGATCAATCATAACGGATGGAGTTAAAGACATGAATAGCTGCGTTGGTGCGGTTGCAAAATTAGTTTGGGAATCTACGCCAACAAATCAAGGCTGAATTTTGATTAAGCGATGCGTTGAGTTAAATCCTTCCGAATCAACTCGTAACTGATACACACCGTTTGCCCATTCGCTCGTATTAAGAATGGTCGATTTAGCGTTTGGCGTTTCCGAGTAAGTGAGCTTTCCGGAAACATCAAAGACCGTGATTGACTGAATAATGCTTTCGCTAGAGACGGTTACAAGACTCTCAAAAGGATTTGGAAATACACCAACATTAGTCTGATTATCCTCAATACCCACAGCTATCCAATTGTAAGTATCAGATAAAGTGGAACATCCATTTTCGTCATAGGCTTCGACCGAGTACTCCCCAGTTGCTGTTGGGCTGTACGTCATATCATTAGCTCCTGTGATTGGATTGCCATCTAAAAACCACTGGTAATTCGTGGCGGAAGTCGATTCTAATCCACTTCCGTTAAATGAAACGACTGGCATTGCTGGACTAGAATTAACGTTTACCGTTACAGAGTTTGTGTTGGAGCATCCTTCGTTGCTAGTTACCTCAATATCATAGGTTTGATCCGAAGTTGGGTTAACAGAAATTGCATCGGTAGTCTGACCATCACCCCACAAATAAGAACCACCGCCTACTGCGGTAAGGGTTGTCGATTCACCCTCGCAGAGGGAAAGCGTGCCGTAAATACTTGCAGAAGGCTCTTCGTTGATTGTGGCAACAACTTCGGCTCTAGACGTACTACACCCTTGTTGTTGAATTTCCCAATCGTAGAAAAAGTAGTAATAAGCAGGATCGAAACTGCTGTTGGTGATAGAAATCGAGCTACCCACTGCATACGGATAACTCCCACCTGTGTTGTTTCTATAAAGATCTGGAGACGGTGCACCAAGTTGTAAGTTGGTTCCAATCGGAACGTCAAAATTCAAGGTGATTCTGCTTTCGCCATCAGGTACATTGATGGTCGCGGATTCTAGAATCGCGCCTCCATTGTCTCTCAATTCGATGGTTCGGTTTCCGGCACCCTCAGCATACATTTTAACTGAAACAAGTGTGACGGCCTCTACGCAATCAAATATCAAGTATTGATTCCCAGCAAAATTATCACCATCTCCAAAGGAGTTGTCGAATGGGCCACCATAGACAGCTGGTCCAGCAGATGAGCTCTCAACAAAATAGCTGGTAGTTGAATTAAGGGTAGGAGTTGTGAAGTTGGTGCCTGAATTGACAATATTTCCAGCTGTTGGGCCATCGTACCAGTTCATGTCTACACCTCCATTCGCACTTAATTGGAGTGTTCCTGGACCACATCTTTCTGCCCCGATTGTAGTTGGAGCGGTTAAGACCTGCGCCAATACTTCAGTCCGTTCCGTGATACATCCGGGAGTTTCAATTTCCCAATCATAGAAAAAGTAATAATAGTCCACCCCTGCACTGCTGTTGGTTATTGAAACCAAATCTTGCAGTGAGTAAGGGTAGTTCGGGCTGTCGTTGTTTCTAAAAAGGTTGGGTTCCGCTCCAGTTCCTAATTGATAGTCTGTTCCGGGTTGAATGGTAAAATCAAGGCTGATGGTTTGTTCTCCATCTGCAATAAAGACCGTTAAACTCTGGAGTAATGATCCAGCATTGTCTCTTAGCTCAATGGTTCTGTTTCCGCCACCTTCTGCATAAACCTTTACGCTGTTTAGCGTGAATGCATCCAAGCAATCGAAGATCAAATGCTGATCTCCCGTAAAGTTGCCGCCACCGCCAAACGAATTGTCAGCTGGACCAACATTATCAAGAGTTGGACCTTGGGCTTCTTCAACATAATAAGTGGCATTGCTATTTAGAAATGGTGTGTTGAATGGGTTTCCAGAACCGATTGAAGTTCCGCCAGCGGCTTGGTTGTACCAAACCATTTGTCCGGCTCCATTTGCGGATAAACTAACTGATCCTGCATCACATCGTTGGCCGTCATTTGCTAATGGGCCAGTTGGAAAATCAACCGTAACGTAGTTATTGTAAGAAACTGAGTTGCTACCAAAGCCGTTTGTTGCTGTAAGCGATACAGTGTAAGAGCCTTCATTTGCATAAGAATGCGAAGGGTTTTGTTGTGTGGATGTTGATCCATCGCCAAATTCCCAAAGCCAAGTTGTTGCGCCATTTACAGATTGATCAAAAAAGTCAACCTCCCCTGAACAAGAAGCCAGCGGAGATCCTGTAAAACTTGGAACCGGAGGTGAATTTGGCTGTGTACATGTCCAGTTTAATTCAAAGCCATCTTCATTAATTAAGCCGTCAGTTGTTTGTCGAACGGTAATCGATCCTCCGCTTGATGTGATTGTACCACCATTAGGAAGGCCGGTGCCATCGTATTGTCCGATTAATGGACTGGCCGTATTTGGACCATCGAAGATGTATAGGTAATCCCATCCTGCTTCAAATGAAAACAAGGCGAAATTCAACGTGACTGTTGCTGCTCCGGTTGGAGAAATTGTGGTCGAAGCGTCAGTATTAATCTGGTAGTCTGCATTTGGTCCGCCATCATCATACAGGGTGCCGATACAGGAAGTCTGTGTATTTGTTCCGGTCGGAGGCATAATCGCTATACAGGGATTGCTCGGGTCGATGGATATATAATCAGGCTTAATCTCGTCATCGAGTCCGCAAGTGCTTCCGTCCGTATTTAGTGTGACCGTGTATAGTCCAAAGCTGGTGTACGTATGTGTTGGGTTGATATCTGTGCTGTTCGTGCCATCTCCGAAGTCCCAAGTGAAAGAGCCACCATTCGTGCTCAGATTGGAGAAGTTTACAGTAAATGGAACCTCGCAGGATGATGTAAGTGGCGTTGTGAATTCGGCTGTAACCGTAGCATCAAATTCATCGCCAACACCAACTGCATACCATGCATTGGTGCAGGCAATCACTTCATCAGAACATGCACCAAATAGGTCGGCTGCTGCCTGAATGGAATAAAACCGTGCATCCGCATATTCTGAAGTGGGACCAAGGTAGACCGACAAGTTGCGATATGCGATTGCAGATGCATCGTCAAGTCCTAGTCCAGTTACATCATAGCTATCTCCGTTATCATTTGTTCCGGTTTCTCCATCGGTTAGGATTACAAACCATTTATTTTGGACTCCACTGTTCGTGTGAACACCTCCATTGTCTCCAGTTCCTGTTGCATAGTTGGTTCCCAAGTAGGTGTCTGGATCTCCATAGGCATTCGGGTTGACCATGGATCTAAGCGTGCCAAAATCTTCCCCAATTAACCAATCAGCGGTGGCTTCGGCAGCTACCCATTCTATGGCAGAACCAAAAATGTCTGAAAAGGATTCGTTCAATGCGCCATACTCATCTTGATAGATAAGACCCGCTGTAAACGTGGTTACGCCATGTGCCATTTCATGGCCACAAACATCTAAGGAAGTCAGAGGATTACCACTTCCATTGCCATCTCCGTAGGTCATACGTTGCCCATCCCAAAAGGCATTGAAGTAATCTTGATCATAATGGATGTAGCTATTCAGCGCCATGTTATTGTCATCCAAACTTTGGCGACCGTGCACATCTAAAAAGTAATCGTAGGTCATTTCTGCACCCCAATGTGCATCGGTTGCAAACTGATCCAGATTGGCGTTGGTATTGTTCCAAAAGTTGTCTGCATCGGTGAAATCAACTGCGTTGTCGTAGTTGGTTCCGGTATTCATGTCGTAGGTGTTGATTCCGTTTCCTCTTCCGCTTTCACGCAAACGGAAACCGCCCCCAAAGCTGTCTGCAACAATGTCTTGGGTATTGCTATAACCAGTTTGGGCCGTGCCCGGAACATCAGCAATGTGGATTAAGTGATGCTCGAATAGGACTTCGCCTGTATTGGCGTTAACAAATACATCGGCCCGATACAAGGGCTCGTGTGCATAGATGTTGAATTTGTAGGCCAACTTAAAAGCAGTTGGTCGTTTAAAATCGAATGTTGGATTGATATAAACCAATTCACCTTTTGGTAAATAGGTTGCTTCAGGGTCATGTTGTTCCATTTTTAAATGGGAATCTTCTCCTGGTAATTCCCACTTATAAGATTCAGCATCGATGTGTTCCAGTGCTCTTTGTAACGCCATTTCTTCGGATAATGAAGAAGTTTTAGCGGCAATTTTTGAAACTATTTTTCCGTTTGCAGAAACGACCAAGTCATTCTTAACGTGAGCTGTATAGAATGCTCCAAAAACGAGAGTACCGTTGATTTGAAGCTGATATTTAATGTGTTGCTGGCCAATTTTATCCGTTGATTCAGAGACCTGAACCAAATTGGTTCCTTCTTCTAGTTGAAACGCCTTTTGAGCCCATATAGAAAACTTGGATGCCGGTAAGCGATTGTCGGTTCGGAATTGTACGAATTCCGGTAAATCAGATTTTGATCCAATCCGAATCAGGTCGGTTCCTGAGATAAGTTTGTTCGCTTCAGCGCCTTGATATTTCTGACTAAAACCTACTATAGATAAGAGTAGGAGGATGGTGGTGATTAGACTGCCTTTCATTCGGTCGGTTTGTTAGGTCGACAAGGTTACTTCGAAATCTGATGAAAGTTCGCTTTTCATGTTGCCAACCGCATGAATGAGGTTGCACTTCGATAATGCATTGATGGCAAAGGTTGGGGTCTCCGTTAATAATAAACGATGAATCAATCCTTCAGTAGCATCCGGCCACAAGCGGTCAATCCACCCGCTTCATTTTAACGTTGGCAAGAGATGCGTGTATTTCCAACATTTCAATTTGGCCTTCTTTAAGATGATAGCTGGTCTTGCTTCCATCGGTACAGCTTAGTTCAAAACCCTGCTCATTTCTGGAGGTAACACTCGAAAATTCGGATTCTGCTTCGCAGTAAATCCGTTCATGTTCAATTACAGGGTTGAAGTAAAGAGCAAGTACTGTGTATTCTGGAATTTCTGTAAAGTCACGATCGCCTTTGCTGGATTCAACGTTGTACTTCTCTCCATCATAAGCCACTTCATTCCAATAATCCATTTCTCCATTAACCCTACAGCGATAACTGGACGAAAGCATTTTTCCATTTCTAAACCTGACGGCATAACTCGTGCTTCCTTCTTTCTTCATCCAAAGGAAATTGACTTTACCACTGGCATTCAATGTGTACAGTTCGGTGCTGTCATTCTCCATGGATTTGGTAACCACCATCTGCCCAAACGTAAACCCCCAAACACTCATGTCGAAGGTGATTTCTTCAGCAAAAATTGGATTGCCGATTAACAGAAACGAAAGAAGGATTGAGATTCGCATGGCATTAAGACGCGTAATCCGGGTTAATGTTCTTTTGAATTATCGGGATTGATTTTTTATTCAGCTAATTATTGAATGATGAGTCTCTTTGAATGTACACCCTTCTCGGTTCCAATGTTTATAAGGTATGTACCGGTTGACCAGTTTGAACAATTTAAAGTGTACCGCTTGGAGGAAGGTATAACTGTGCTGAGCACTTTACCGCTTAGGTCAGTAACGGAAATGTAATCCATTATCTCGTCTTTTGAATTGATTTGACACCAATCTGCCGATGGGTTCGGGTAAATGCTGATTTCTGAGATTGCTTCATCTGTTCCAGTGATGATTGAGGATCCTTCAAAATATTCTTTTGCCAATTCAAAGGCATCTGGTCCTATCACGGCACCCATTAGCCGTCCAGGGATATCATCTGCCGGAGGATGGATACCGCCCCAAATTCTTGACAGACTGCATTGATCTGATGCATCTCTATAGGTTGCCCATTGCAGCGTGATATCAATGCTTGGGCCATCCTCAAATACTAGAAATTCGTTCATTGGAGCAGTGAATTCCCCCATTCCCCCTGGAAAAAATGGGTCTCCTGTTAGCATCTCCATTACTTCTGCAGCTGCTCTACTAAATGTTGAGTGGCCTGAAACAAAACCTGCAAAAGGTGGTGTAACAAACGTGGGTCTCTGGTATGGCCACCAGTTTTCGGCAAGTATCCAGCCAACCCCTGCCAAAGACGAATCCGGATTACCAATGTAATCTGGTCCACGCCATGCAAAAACTTTGATTTTACCTGCGTTGGCATAAGAAGTATCCATATAGAAATTCACAGTATCTAGCCAAGTAGTGTCCAGCACCATAATTGCTAATGGGTCATTTTCGCCAACAATTTCGATATAGTCCTCATACAGAGGAATACCTGCGGGATGATAATTCGAAAGCGTATCGTAGGTTGATTGGCCGAGGTCACTCATGAATCGAATGGCACTGATAGGTCGTAGGTAATCGTACCAGCCTTTAACTCCCCAAGCCGTTACAGCTGCATCATGCACTGCTCCAGCAAGAGTGAAATAAGACTTTACATCCCATTCTAGGTCTGGCAAAATGTCGCCAATTCCCTCATATTTCTTTTCAAAGTCTTGATGGTCGCTAACGTAATTCAGAAGCGTGAACCAATGTCCAGGAGGCGTTTCAGAATCGGGCCCGTCTGCCCAAAACTCAGCCAGTACTCTGGCGTAATCACTACGCGGAACCATCTGTGGCGTGTATGGCTGGCCGGTTGAAGGGTTTAATGCATGGCCTTGGCCAGGATCACCGCCATCGTATAGATTGTAAAAACTTGGCATAGCAGCCTGATCCGTTGGATACGATTGCACGTTACCGATCGATGCAGGCGATATATCCCACATCACGTTACTGGTCGAGTCTAAATGCGAAGACCATATTGAAACAAGGGAAAAATTCCATTGATATAGTTCTCCCATTGCATCTACATTTCCAGTGTCGAGAAGAGGCGGAGTGCCGGGGTCATGATAAGCCCAATAATCATTCAAGCCATCTGAATGGATGGTTAAATCGTCTTGGCTTAACGCAAAGGCGTGAACTGTGCCCCATTCAGGGCTAAGAAATTCAGGAGTGGTAATAGGGTAAATATTTCCTGATTGGTCGATGTAAACATCAAGCGTAAGTGGCTGCCAATGGTTCTCATCAGTAGTATTTGGGTTTCCTGGTACAATAGGAAGTAGTGTTGTGTTTGACGGTTGATAGAACTGATTGACATAATTTGCCTGCTCATTGGAATTGTCTTGTAGTCCAAAATCGATGAGGTTCTGGGCTAGGTGATTTCCCAATGCTTCTGCAGAACCAGTTGAGTAATCTTGACTTGCAAATGCTGTGTCATAGCCAAGTTCTATCATTAAGGAATCCATTAATGGAATGGAAATGGCTGCACCCGGTGAATTGGTAAATCGGTGTCGCATCAACCTATAAAAGGCGTAGCTCATTGTTGCTTCTCTTGCATCCTGAATGTTGGCTGGATCTGCAATACCGGAGAACGGACAGGTGAATCCGTGTACGGTTTCACCTAGAAGGTAAGGGGCGGCTGTTTGATCGTAAATTGCCCATGAATCATACATGGCGATGGCCGTGTGAAAGAGATTTCTTCCGTGAACGGTTGGTCTTGCATTGTCTTTTCTGATGGCTTCAAGCAATACCTCATTCCATTGCCGGGCAACAGAATGCTGGGCTAAAGCCGATGATGTCTGAAAAACTGAGCAGATGATGCAAATGAGAAAAAAAGTGGTTGACCTGGAGTTCATTCTACTAATTGATAGAGTTGTTTCGTTAGCTAAAGGTACTGGTTGCAGCCACATTAAAGGTAATTGTGGGCTGGAAAAAGAAAGCCCTGAACACTATTCGTATTCAGGGCTTTCAACTAAAACGGGGTTCTACTCAATGCTTCACAATACGATGCTAAGTGATGGAGCCTTTGTCGTTGAGTTGTAGAATGTATATACCATTTGTCAACTCATGAAGGTCTAGCGTATGTTTATTCATTCCTTCAAATAAGTTGATCTGGGCATTCAATATTACCCTGCCAGAAATATAAAGAACGTTGGCAATGACACTTCCATCTTCAGTAGCAGGAATATCCAAGGTGATATTTCCTTTAATGATTCCCCGCAGCATACCAGTAAAAAATCCCCCACCCTTCGGGCACCCCCTTTTCAAGGGGGAACTGTCGCCATTCCTCCTTTTTAAAGGAGGTGCCGAGGAACGAGGCGGAGGATTTATTAAACCTAGTAAAACCAAATGTTTCAGAAATGAATTTGAGTTTTACTGGCATGCTGCGGGGGAATCATTTACTTTTTCATTTATCATTACCATAATGAGTGTGCGCAGAAGAAACCTTGTTGCAGTTTTTCTATTGGCTGGCATTGCTGCCAGTGCGCAAAGCGAGACTGCTGTATAATTTTGGAGGAAATCAGATTATAATTGGCCGCAATACAGACCTGACAAATACCGCATTCAGGTTAGGTCATAATCCTTTAAAGGACATATTGGTATCGGGTTCGGTTATCGATGAAGTAGGCACCACATTCGCAGGAATGTACGAGATGCAAACAAAACTTTTGAGGATTAAAATTGGAAAGAAGAAAAACCAGAGCCTCAAACTAATTAGCAACGTGGGGTTAAAAGGATGGGAAGCAAAAGCAATTGGTTCGTTTCCAAAAAGACAAGGGTTGAATTTTAATATACAATACCAGTATTCGTTTGAAGACCTGATTATTAATGGAACAGGAAATCGAATTACGCTTGTTAAAGAATTCTGAGAAGTATTTTTTTACGGTTTTGTAGAGGTAAACTGATAATGCCTTCTCACAATAACCTCACCTCATCTTCGTTATTGACACCTACATCTCGGCAAACAATGATCTCAACGCGGAAGCACTGAGGCCTTTTTGTCTGTTAGGAGAACCCATATTTTAACTGATTAGTCATTATTATTAAGCGAAACGGAGAAATTTTGTAACCCTGACATTAGCGGTGTCATAGAAATATTAGATTTGCTGGTTAATAGCATTACTGAAGGAAGAACGAAATGGATTTTGTAAAGGACATAGATGATATTGTAGACAACCTTAAAACGTTGGAGTCGTACTTGAAAAGCGACAAAGCAAAAGAGCGCACATTCGCACTCGACCAAGTTAAGAATGGTGTAACCATTTTGATTTACAAGGTGGATGGTAAGAACCACTATGCACCAGCCCGCTTTTGCAGCTACCGTGGCAACACCATGGAGAAGCATCCGATGGAGGATCAAAATGACCAGAGAGAAAGAAATGGTGCATTGGAGAAAATGCTTAAAGGCAAAGCTTGGTTTCTTCAAAAGAAGGAAGAAGAGTATTTGGCATATTGCAAAACACTCGGTTTGGATGTTCCAAAGAACGAACGAGCGTATTGGAGGGTTGGCACAACTTCCGATCCATACATGGATATAATGGATTAAGAAAAATCCAAAAGAATCCGAAAGGCCTCAATGCATATGCGTTGAGGCCTTTTGTTTTTTATCGCGAACCCTGTATCAGTATTGCGTTTCATGTATCTAGCAAGTAGGCACTACTTTCGCGCCTCATAAAACCAACATTCATGACACTTCTAAAAGTATTCCGTTCCCTGGCCATTTTGGAAGGCATTAGCTACTTGTTGTTTGGCATTACCATGCCCCTTAAATACATGTATGAAATAATGGAGCCGAACATGTATGTTGGAATGGCCCATGGAATGTTATTCATGACATACTGCGTCCTTGGGTTGGCTAGTGCCATCAAATACAAGTGGTCCATTGGCTTTAGTATAATGGTGTTTGTAGCATCGCTTGTTCCTTTCGGTACATTCTATTTGGATGCAAAATATCTAAAGCACAAATAAGCGAGGCAAGTCGCTTTAGGCGAAGTCCTATCTTCCACCTATGACAAAAATTAGCAAGGAAGAAAAAGGCGGAGTCAAGCAGAAATTGCGAGCGTTCAAAAAAGTAGGACTGGAGTCTTATGCCAAGTATTTGGATAAGGAACTCAAAGCATCCGAAGGCAAAGAGATACGAAAAGCCTATACCAAATACATTGAAAAGGAAGTTGATTCTACCGCTAAGAAACTAGCAAGGCTTAACGAAAAACTGAGCCGATAGCCGCTTCAAATCGGCTTTGAGTGGTTGATGAATTCGCTGATGTATTTTCGTTCGATGAAGAATCTATTCCTTTTACTATGTCTGCTTATTTCTACAATGACCTCAGCACAGGAGGCTACCAATTAAAATAAAATGACCGTAATAGTTCATACACCCACCAATAATCTGGAGAATAGTCTGGATTTCTACCAGCGATTAGAGTACAAAGTAGTGTCTGAGAAGAAGCCGACTTTGCTAACAAATGGTAAAGCGCTTCTAGAGATTAACCCTGATCGATTTGCAAGGGCCGGGCTAAAAATGTACAAGTACTCATGGGCGGAAGAACTGAAAAGCTTGGAGGAACTAACGACCATACATAAAACCGAAACTGGTCACCTGATCAATGACTTGAATGGTTGCTGGGTCTATTTAATAGAAGGGAAGCCGGAACATACAATTGAGCTAACCGATTCATCGTATGGTCTAACGGGTAATTTCAGGGGGTTAAGTTTGGAGTCGGCCGAGATGGATAAGTCAGCCGATGTATGGCAGATCCTTGGATTTAAGATAACGATGGGTACAGCTGAAAAGGGCTTCGTTGTAATGGCCAATGAGGATGGTTTTGGATTGAGTTTGATGAAACCAATGACCTGTCCGCATTTGTTCTTCAATCCATCCATGACCTTTTTTAACGGGCAGGATAACTTAGCAATTATTGAAAATATTAGAAAGGCCAACATTCCAATTGCCGAAGAAATTACCCACTTCAATAAGGACGGAATCGTGGACAACATCATCATTCGTGATCCAGGCGGCTACGGTTTCTTCATTTTTAGCGACTGACGCGACATACTAGATGTCACTTCGAGTGCCGCAGGTGTATCGATTGAGAAGGGTGATTATGGGAAGTCTTCAACGTCATCCTGAGCGAAGTCGTTGGGCGGAATAATTCTCAACACAATAACCATCTTGGTTCTTAGGTTCTATTGGTGCTCAACCAATGAATCATGCGTGCTATTCTGTTAGTATTAATTGTCGTGTGTGGTTTTTTCGGCTGTGCCGAAAAGTTTGAGACAGTCGAGGGAACAGGAATAAAAGGAATCGTGTATTCTGGTTCTAGTGGTTGTAGTTCAAATATTTCGGAGGAGGAAAAACGGTATGATCTGTACAACGGCTTCTTATACTTTCTGGATAAAAGTGACTTTGACAATCACATTGAATTGAATCAAGCTTACGATGCTGATTCCGTTTCTCAAGCCATTTTCTCCCATATGAAAGGCCACAGTTTTAGTGCGTGGGTTGGTTACGGAGCGCTTGATGTCGAAGTGCCGACAGGAATCTACTACCTCGCAACGCGAGATGTAATGGGCCGGTCAAATCAACACATCATCACGATTATAGAAGGAACGGTTGTCGAAGTAGACTTGCGGTTCTGGAAGTGTATAGATTCCTAATCACTCCAAAAGAAAACCCCCAAGCCAAATGGCTTAGGGGTTTTGAATTAATCAATAATGAAGCGTTTCGCTTAGCGTACAAAGAGTTTTTCTGTAATGCTGGTCTCACCAACGATTAGCTGAACGTTGTAAACGCCAGCTGCCAAATGACTCAGGTCCATTGTATGCTTGGTTGTTCCGCCAGAAAGTACATCGGTGTAAACTACACGTCCGGTAGATTCCAAAATGCTCAATTGCATTGCTTCCGAAGCACCTTCAATATCCAGCGTAAACTGACCTGAAGTTGGGTTAGGATACATGTTGATGCTGGCACCATTTGTTTCCTCAATTCCAACACATTCATTTACCGTAATGGTAATTGTGTCGGAGTAACCTGTACAACCGTTTTGGTCCACCGTTACGCTAAAGTCATGGTCGCCAACTCCCAAATCACTCGCATCTAGTACGATGGTTTCACCATTGTCCCCGCTATTCCATAAGTAAGAGTCCATGCCCGCAGAAGCGCTTAACTCAATTACATGGTTGATACAAATGTCGGTGTCATCCAAGCTAAGCGTTGGCTCTGGAGAGTTCTCGGTAAATCCCATAGACCATCCTGTTACCGTTCCAACATCGCCCGTAAATGGGTCTTCAACAACAAGCTGCCAAGTACCATTCGGGTTTTGACCAGTTTGAAAAGAAGCGAAACCACCTGCGCCTTCAGGATTGTATAATCCTGGAAGAATACCATTTGCTTGCAAGGTGATGTCATTGTTTGTTCCGTCAGCAAACGTTACATCCAAGATGCTACCTCCTACGCAACATCCGTTACCAGAAGAAAGAATCAACTCTTGACCGGATGGCGAAACCAATGTGATATCTAGGTCTCCAATCCAAGAGTGGTTGATGTCATCAATTCTAACGTATTCAATTTGGAAGCAATCATCCAAACCGTTTGGCAATCCACAGAAGATTAAATCTGATACGGCTGGGCCTTCACCTCCAACGATAGGAATATTTGTAATCTCAGATTGAAATGGTGGTGTTGTCTGTACGTTGGTGACGACATCGCCCATCAGAGTATCGTTTGATAGGTTTTCATCATTTGCTAGAGCGGTGAACACCGTAATCTGATGATCCCCAACTGCAGAAAGATCAACCGGAGTAGCGAAAGCGTATGTGGCAGTATCTCCTTGGAACAATTGGATGCCAGCAGTTTCGGTTACCGTGTTTCCGTTGTAGATATAACCCAATTCATAACTAGAAGCGGCTTGTGTTCCTCTGTTCAAGTATTTGATTCGAACTATTTCTTCACCCAAAGAACATCCACTTTCTGGGTCTTCCATTGCAATGGCTGCTAATTCAAATTGCGGTTGAGCAAAGATTGAGATGTCATCGACAGCAGCACCTTCAAAGAAGTTGACCGACCCATCCGATGAAAACGCGAATCGAATTCGAACACTTCCTGACCCTGCTGCACCACCAACAACTGATTCGGCAATTACCCAAGTAGAATCGGTAGACGTGCCATCAAACCCTTCTACTATATTGAAGTTGTTAAACGCGTTGTTTGTGTACCAGTTTAATCCTTGGCCCATAGTTCCAACGAGGTTCCAAGTTACACCACCATCAACGGTAGATTCAACATAAAATCCATCCCAGCCTGTCTCAGAATTGAAAATGGCGGCAAAGTTCAATACGGGGTCATCTATGAATGAAGAGAAATCCAAACAAGGAGACGTCAATGTTGAGAACTGACCATTTTCGTAGTTCAAGGCATTTAAGTTGGTTGCCCATGCATTAACGCCACTGTATGCAGAGTCGATGATTGCTCCTTCTGGATCACCTAGTTCCCAGTTTCCATTTACACCACCGTTGCTGGCCCAACCACCAGTTCCACTTTCAAAGTCTATTGAATAGGGGAATGAATCCACAATTGGGATGTTTTGAATTAGAACGGTTACCGTGTCATCCTCCAAGTTACCGTCACCAATAATGGTGATGATTGTAGTTAATTCATAATCACCAGGTACACTTAAATCAACCGTTTGGCCAAACGTATAAGTGGCAGAATCACCAGGAGCAATTGTATCGTTCCAAACTTGGGTTATGGTTATACCACCATCTAGG
Source organism: Bacteroidia bacterium (assembly GCA_047611425.1). Lineage (GTDB taxonomy): Bacteria > Bacteroidota > Bacteroidia > UBA10329 > UBA10329 > JBLFWJ01. Next base: position 17,345 of record JBLFWJ010000026.1, read on the forward strand.
ATGTAACTCAAAACGACCGAATCCATTGGTACAAATCCACCATTGGCGATTGTAACGCTAATGTCCATTGTGTCGGACAATCCACAACCTGAAAGAGGATCGTTAATGCTCACAAGCTCACCATTAATTTGAGGTTGCTCTGTTAATGAAATATCATCAATTGCTGTTCCTTCAAAGAAGTTGACCGACCCATCCGATGAAAACGCGAATCGAATTATTACGTCAGATGAACCCGCGGTTCCATCCAAAAGATGTTCCGTATCTATCCAGGTAATATCACCGTTTGATTGGCCTGCCCAAGCTTGATCAATGTTTGCATTAAAAAAGTTGTTATTGGTAAACCAGTTTACACCTTCGCCAACATTTCCAACTAGTTCCCAGTTTGCGCCAGCATCAGTAGATACTTCTACCCATGCTGCATCGTAGTTGAATTCACCATCAAAAATGATTGAGAATTCCAAGATTGGATCAATTGTAAGTGTGCTTAAGTCGAAGCAAGGAGAGTACAGGTAGCTCAACATAGCGTTCGGGTAATTGTCTGTGTTAAGATTACTTGCCCACGCGTTAACTCCGCTGTTGGCGGTATCAATAACCAGCCCTTCAGGATCACCGAATTCCCAAATGCCCTCTTCTCCTTCCATTTCAGCATACCATCCACCTGGTCCAGATTCAAAGTCTTCCTCATAAGGAAGAGAACTGATAATTGGCGCGCTGGTAACAACCGTGAAAAGCGAATCGTTTAAAAGATCTCCGTCACCAACAACTTCTGTCCAAGCAGAAAAGTCATACGCCATAGTTGCTGAAAGATCAGCAAGCGTAGCAAATGTGAACGTATCGGTATCCGCGATATGAAGTGTATCAGTTACTGTTTCGATAACTGACCCAGCACCGGCATCATATCCTACCGGATAGTCTACCAAAGCCACATCACCAAAGTTTTCTATTACAACAGTAACCATTTCGTTACCCAACCCACATCCTGTGATTGGAGAAAGGATTTCAACTACACCAGCATTGATTGGCGGCTGCTCAAAAATTTCGATGTCATCAACACCAAATCCTTCAAAGTTGATTGAACCATCTGAACTGAAACCGATTCTGATTTTAACTGACCCTTCTCCAGCGGTGCTGTCCAATAAGTGTGTAGCAATTCTCCATTCTCCCGGAATTCCTGAATCACCATCCCATTCGTTTGCAAATGCGTCATTGTACCAGTTTGTGCCTTCACCTTCAAGGCCAAGTCTTGTCCAAGTTACTCCGGCATCAATCGAAACATCCACGTATCCTTCGTCACAGCATCCTTCCGTATTGAATATTTGAGCAAATCGGAATACTGGGTCAATTAAAAGCGAAGAGAAGTCGAAACAAGGTGACTCGATGAATGAAAGTTCACCATCAACATAATTAGCATCAAGGTCTGTTACCCATGAATTGACTCCACTGTATGCGGTGTCAATGAATTCTCCTGTAGGTAGACCTAGTTCCCAACTACTGAGGGTTCCGCCAGTGAGCCAACCTCCAGCACCTGATTCGAAGTCTTCGAAATAAGGAAGAGCTGAAACAACTGGAATGTTTGTGAACGAACCAGAAAGTGAATCGTTTGTAAGAACAGTGTCGTTTAATAATGTAGTCCACGCGTCTACATTATAAGCACCTATAGCACTTGCATCAAACTGTGTTAAAAAGGTGACCTGTGCAGTTTCTCCAAATGGAATTGAAACGGTAAAGGTTTCGGAAACAGCACCAAGGCTGTTAATGTTGTAAGAACCATCAATTGAGGTAATGGTGTCGGATCCGTTGTTGGTGATGGAAAGAATGACATCAATCAAGGTCAATCCACAACCATCCAATGGTTCATCTATTGAAGTCAATTCGGCCTCAGCCGTTGGTGGGGCAATGATCTGAATGTTGTCTACACCGATATACCACGACCAGTCAGCCCCGTCATCATACACTAACTTGAATTTGAAATCAGCCGACAGATAATTAGAAACGTTTACTAGTGCCATTCTAGGTGCACAAGCAGGTGACCAACCAAAACATCCTGGATCCGATACCTCCGTAAAAGCCGTGTCCCAGGTTGTTCCGTTCCATAATAGAATTTGGAATGAAGACAATCCAAGATCCTCAAAAACATAGTCCAAGGTCATTTCGGCAGCTGAAACTCCTGACAAATCAATTGTTGGAGATTCCAATTCAACCAAACTAACTGAAGCCAAATCTCCGATAACATCGTCATCAAAGTAGGCCATGCAAGTTCCGTCAACGTTTGCGCCAGTGTTGTCGCTGAACTGCCAATCGTCCACCCCGGTTATCATATTGGTAGACCAATCTAATGGGATGGCACAGCCATCAAAATTCTCTTCAAACAATACCTGTGCGTTAGCATTGAAAGCAAGCAACGCAAAGGCTGCAATTAAGGAAATGTACTTCATTAAAATTGTTGGTTTTAGGCTCGCGAATATAGGAAAGGAACCACCATCATTTGGTGATGATTTGTAGCTGACATAAAACAGAAGTGGCCTTAGTGTCGCGTGGGATACAGTTAGATTATTCCTCGGTGGAATCCTCTTTTCTGGTCTTTTGGCGTTTCGCACGTTTCCTGCGTTCAGGAAGTGGGAATTCTGGAAAGAGATAGCGAATATCAACGGTTAGATAACTGCCGTTTAGTTTTCCAAAAACGAACGCGTCCGTTCCTTGATTGACACGTTTTACTGCCGTGTCGTAGATGTACTTAAATGGCAGGTGATACGTGGCGCCTAAATAAATGTATCCTGATTTTTCCGTGCGGTATTCCCAGCCCAAATTTGCAATTCCGCCACCATTGATCATGGACGTTCTACTGGAAAAGCTGGTAAAGGCAGTGTCGCCAGTTTGAACGTTTGACGGATAGGCGGTAAGTTGAACACCTACAGAGGCATTCATGTAAAACCGTTTACCCAGTGGAATAAAAACCAACGCCATAATTGGCAATTCGTATCCAATAATTCGAAAGGAAGTATCTCTTTGGTACAGCTCAGTTTTCATGCTGATAGCGTAGTTCCGTTGGACGAAACCAAGACCAGTTTCAAGTGAAATTCGTTCGGTGATTCCGTATCTGATGTTTATACCAGCGCTGTATCCAAACTTTGGAATTATCGAGAATTCAAACCCTTCTCCCGTTTGAGTTTGGTCATCAGAGTTAACAAAGGTAATGGGGATGATTGGCCTAAATTGGAGCCCAACGGTCAGCACGCGTTTTTGGGCATTCGCATCTGCGAAGCCTAAACTTATCAGGAGGAATATGAAGGTGATTCTTTTCACTGAAGGAACGGCAAAGGTAGCTATCAGTTAACGCTGTACATTCCAAATAATTCTTCAGAATTTCCGTTCTAAGTCACGAATTACGTTCTGGTAACTGAAGACCAACGAAGGCACAAAGCTTTTTCATATGGGCATCAACGGAATACTGGGTCAAGTCGATGAGTGGCTCACTCAATTCAGGTTTGCTTTTAAGCTCTGAAATCGCCTTAATCCATGCGGCCCTATCTCGAACAGGAACCTCTTGTCCACAGCCGTTAATCATAATCTCTTTAGCGCCAACCATTTTTGAAACGATTACCGGAGTTCCACAAATCAATGACTCAGCTACCACTTGGCCAAAAGCCTCATAAACGGATGGTAGCACCAAAGCATCCGCGGCCCTGTAAAGGACTGAAGGATCCTTTAAGAAGCCTAGATGAATGACGTTCGAAGGTGCATCCTTAACCGGAGATCCAGCGACCAGAAGCTTTACATCGGGTAAGCTTTTCATTATATCCACCAGAAAGGGTACTCCTTTCATTACGTGGCCGGTGGAAACAATGGCCAATACTTTTTCCGTAGATCCAATATTTAGTTTTTCTCTCGCGGCTGTTTTGGATAATGTTTTCGCTGATGAGATAAACCGATCTGCATTGACAGGTGGGAAAAGCACCTTCACCTTGTCCTTTGAAACACCAAACAACGCTGGAATTTCATCCGCCATCAATTGAGATGCCGCAAGAATTACTTCAGATCTTTGGTAGGCTTTTCTGTCCATAGCAATTTGCTCAAAGTCGCTCAGCGATTTCGGGCTTCGATCAAAAGCTTTTAAATAACCAATGTGGTTTCCTGGTCCGAGAACCGCATGTTGATGGGAGGTTCGGCCAAGCGACAAAACCAAATCGAACCGCTCTTTGATATTTTCATTTGCTAAAAGACGGCTGAAATAACGGTGCCGGTAAATCTTTGGTACCCATTTCATATTGAACTTGTGTACTTGCACATTTTCAGGAAGCGAAATGCTTTCGTCCTGCTTAAAGCAGAAAACCGTGACATCAAACCCCTCGTCACTAAACCACTTCATGTAGTTCAACAACCGAGACTCAAGGCCGCCTCTTAAAATCAATCTCGGATGTATAAGTGCTATTTTTTTCCTACTCATGCCAGTGGCCGAATGTACCCATTGTACCGTTTCGAGCTTAAACTGTGATTCCAATCACGCAATAAATGCAACTGAATTTCCGAGTTTCGCGTATCGAAAGTCTGTAATGAGTACCCCTTGGATTATATTCGGAATCGTTGTCTTGTTTCTGGCGCTGGTATCAGCGTTCTATCACAATAAACGAGGATATTTTTTCTGGCGCACCTTCATTTTGGCCATAATGGGCTTCGGTGGACTAGGGCTTTTTATGCTGAATATCTACCTCAAGTGGTAGGAAGGCTTAATCTATTGCACAATGAATTTATTCATTGCTGATTGACCACTCCTAAATCGAGCACGTACTACATAGAGTCCCTTTGGAAGGCCAGAAGATATTATCGTAGCCGAATCATTAGACGAAATTTGCGTAATCAATTGTCCTTTCAGATCAAAGATTTCAAAGAATGATACGCTGGAATTTGAACCTACGATTACTTCATTTTCAGTGTATCTGATGGAAAGTGTTTCTGAACTGATAGGTTTTATGATTGCGTTGGGTTCTGTGCTTTCGCATTGCAAGTAAAATGGAACATTGATAGTGGCGCCATTGTACCAATCTAGATACTCGAAAATCATCGGGCCACCCAAGCCAGCAAACTGAGCAACCGTTATTACTGGACCACCACCACTAGCCATACCCAGTGCGTTAACCGTATAGTTGTATTGGCCCAGTGGAACACACAAGGTATCTTCCCAATATTGAATTGTGTCTACCATGGTGTATGTTCCTGTTTCAACGGTGTTTCCGTTTGTATCGTCCAGAAAATACTCGAAGTCTCCAACAACCAATGCGCCACCCCAATTTTGCATTCCAATAACCAAGTTGGCGCAGTTTTCTGTTGGGCAAAAGGATTGGTTTATCGGCCAAGAGCACCAAAGACTATCGTAAAAGCCAGTGTGTAATTCTAAAACGCCATTAAATATATCTGTCGGATCCATCACGCCAGGCCAAATCTCCAAGGAGTGAATTGATTCCTGACCAATCCCAAAAAAGTTGACCAGTTCCATTGCGAACGTATCACCAACATTGTTAATCAAAATAAAACCAGGATAGCTAAAAAGCTCTGGGCCATTGTTGATTACGTGGACAATAATTGCCGTATCCGTAAAAGCGTTGTAAGAGATGGATTGGAACTCAATTCCATCACAAGCCTCCTGCGCAAAGGCAGAAAAACCAATCATTGAAATAAGCAATAGTGAAATATTCTTCATAGCCTAAAGTTTGAATCAAAGTTGAGAAAAAGGAATCAAACGCAGTTTGGAATTTAAGACAGATTAATACGAATTAACGAATATGAACTAAGAAGATAGTTTAATAACTAAAAAGTTAGTTAATTAGCAGTATGAAAGAATTGACCAAGGCAGAAGAACAGGTAATGCAGATGTTGTGGAAGCTTGAAGGTGGGTTTGTCAATCAGGTGATTGAGGAGTTGCCGGAACCAAAACCAGCGTACAATACGGTCAGCACTATCATTCGAATCCTAGAAAAAAAAGGATTTGTTGGATTCGAAGCATTCGGAAGGTCCCATCGCTATCATCCAATTGTAGGTAAAGATGAGTACCGAAGTTTTTCAATGGGAAGGATGATTAATAACTATTTCAAAGGATCATTTGCCGAAATGGTTTCCTTTTTCGTGAAGGACAATGAAATGAGTTTGGAGGAGATTGAAAAAGTGAAGGAGATGATCGATCAATCAAAAGAAAAGAAATAATGGATATGCTTTTGTCGCAATCAATCGGTCTGGTAATGCTCTACATTATTTACAGAGTGGCGCTTTCTAGGTTGACGTTTTTTCACCTTAATCGAATGGTGATAATGATGGGGACAGGATTAATGCTTGCTCTTCCTCTTATCCGAGAGTTTATAATAGGTGACAGTCTTGTGCCAGTTTTTGGCCAGGCAATTCAGCTTCCAACGATTGCCGTTTTGGACACATCAAATTTGGATAATGCAACACGAGGCGGTTCACGTTCGACAGATTCATTCATTGGATAGATTGATTTATGGATTGGTAAGCGCCTTTATGTGGTTCAATCCAGCAATTTGGTTTTTACGGAAAGAATTGATGGCTACTCATGAATTCCTTGCGGACCAAACGTCATCCGAAGAAATTGGACTTAGAAATTATAGTGATACCCTATTAAGGCTATCCCTGAATGGCAGTCAATCAATTTTAGGATCAACCGTTAATACATTTTCAAATACATCACTAACTAAAACACGATTTGACATGATGAATTCTAATAGAAGTAGCAGGTCTAGATTAATGAGATATGCAATCATATTTCCAGCATTGCTAGGAGTAATGATGTTGTCCGGTGCAGGCGGAAACGAAGTTCACGCCCAAGAAAAAACGGACAAGACTGTGCATGAAAAAGTTGAGCAAATGCCCGAATACCCTGGTGGTCACGAAGGGCTGATTAGGTATATGATTGAGAATATCAAGTATCCTAAAGATGCTGAGAGCGCAGGAGTGGAGGGTAAGGTTATGGTTGGGTTTGTAGTGGATGTTGATGGGTCGGTCATTTCTGTTAATGCTAAGAATAGTGTTTATCCCAGCTTAGATAACCAGGCTATTCAAGTTGTTTCAAGTATGCCGACATGGAAACCGGGAATGCAGGATGGCAAACCCGTTAAGGTGGAAATGGTGTTGCCGATTGCGTACATGCTGGATTCCAAAAAACCTAATCCACCCGTTCCTCCAATGCCTCCAACTCCACCAGTCCCACCAGCACATTAAGGTTCATCAATTATTAATGATAAACCGCATCGAGTAAACGAGGCGGTTTTTTATTTGCCTATTACAATCTAAAATGATATCATTGTAATATCATAATAAATAAAAAGAAAAATGAAAGAAGAAAAAATCACACGCCCGAAGTCAGGATATCTGATGGTCGCTTTGGCTTTAGTATTAATTATCGGATCAGGGATTGTTATCGCAATAATGAAAAGCCCTCTATTTCTAATTGCCGTATTTCTGGGCATATTTTTAATACCAGGGTTCTTTATCGTAAACCCTAATCAATCGGTGGTTTTAATTTTATTTGGAGATTACAAGGGAACCGTAAAAGACAATGGATTTCATTGGGTGAATCCCTTCATGATTAAGAAGAAGGTATCGTTAAGAGCTCACAATTTTGATAACAATCCTATTAAGGTGAACGACCTTTTAGGAAACCCGATTATGATTGGTGCAGTTGTGGTTTGGAGAGTAAAGGACACATACAAGGCTGCATTTGAAGTAAATGATTACCGAGAATTTGTTGGAATCCAAAGTGAAGCAGCCCTTAGAAAGATGGCAGGAACATATCCTTATGACGACATTGAACATGAGGATGAAAAGGGAATTACGCTAAGAGGTGGTGGGGCAGAGGTGAACCAAAAATTGGAAGAGGCATTGGCGAAAAGATTAAGTATTGCTGGTATCGAAGTGCTTGAAGCAAGAATCAGTCACCTTGCTTATGCACAGGAGATTGCTAGTGCTATGCTTCAGCGGCAGCAGGCAATTGCAATTGTTGCAGCCAGAAAAAAGATTGTTGAAGGTGCAGTAGGAATGGTGGAAATGGCTTTGGCGGAACTGAAGAAAAACAACATCATTGAGCTGGATGAGGAGAAGAAAGCAGCCATGGTAAGTAACTTAATGGTAGTGCTGTGCTCAGATAGAAGTGTTTCTCCAGTGGTGAATACAGGAACCTTAAATCATTGAAAATGGACAAGTACAAGTTTTTGAAAAAGGGATTTTTGGAATCGCTCGACAAGTTTGAGGTTCGGCTGAATGAAATGGCAAGGAAAGGGTATCGAGCTGTTTCCATGACAAAAGAGCCCAATGGTTACATGGTCGTATTATTCGAACGGTTAGAACACTGAGGTCATGCCTAAAAAGAAGCCATTCGTACTAAGGTTGGATCCTGAAACGCTTAAAGCTGTTGAGAAGTGGGCTGCGGATGAGTTTCGCAGTACCAATGGCCAAATGGAATGGCTGGTGAACAAGGCATTGAAAGATGCTGGGCGTGCTCCGAAGAAATCATCGGAAGACTGAGATTGAATTCTAACATTTGAGCAACTCTTGTTTTAGCTCAATGAATTTTAGAATCACCCCACAGTATCAGTCGGCCTTCTTAATAATTAGTTTGTTTTTGATTTCCTGTAGTGGGGATCCAGAAAAAGGTTGAACGAGGCAATCTCGAATGCGGATCGGATTGAAATGAAGATGTTGATTGACGGTGAGCTAATTGAAGGAATCAAATTTGCCTATTCAACAGAAGAAGAAAAAGCAGGTTTGGCTTCCGACCTCATGGGATTGGAGCCCGCCAGAGCAGAGTGTCTTGAAGAAATAGGTGCTCTAGTTTTCCTCAAAGAGGAAAAATCAATTGCTGAACTAAAGTTTAACGTGAATGCCGATTGTGCCTTAGCTTGGTTTGAAAGTAGCATGAACGAACAAGCATTTGGTCTTTCTGATACTTTAGCGGTGCTTCTTCAGCAGAGATATGAATTGGTTTCAGCGGTAAAAGGTCAATCTGAGTAGACCTTAATTCATAGAAGCTAAATCCCGTTAGCTCTCTGCTTTCTCCTTTTCTCCCTTCGAATAGAAGTACTCAAATAAGTATTTAAGCGTTTGGTCATTTGCCGGGGTAACCTCTATTGCGTTTTCCAAATAATTAATTGCTTTTACAGACTTGCATAATTGTCGTTATCCGTATGTAGATGTTATTTGGAGCATTGCTGTTAAATTTTGTGTTGATATTGGGAATTTAAGATTTAAGCATGTCTTGTTTTTCGATTGCGCACGGCCCTTCTTTGTGAATTAGACCAATTGCCGAGCGATATTTGCATTTCAGTTATTGGTTTTGAAATAGAAAACATGCCCAACTCCATATTTAAAACAGACCTTTTCGAAAATAAAGTGGCACTCATCACCGGTGGTGGAACAGGTATTGGTCTTCGAATTGCACGCGAGTTGGGGCAGCTTGGAGCCAAAGTCATCATAGCCAGCCGAAAAATGGAAAAGCTGGAAGCTGGCCTGGAGATTCTGAAATCTGAAGGGGCTGATGCGATT
>JBLFWJ010000027.1:0-26533 GCA_047611425.1 Bacteroidia bacterium
AAAGCAAGATCTAATCAAACCCATGTCTGACTCATCCAATTCCTCCAAACCAAAGCCAACGCTTCACCCTCGAAACAAACACCAAGGGCGATACGACTTGAAGAAGCTTTCCGCCTCCAACAAGGATCTGGGGCGTTTTGTGAGTCCTAATAAGTATGGAGATGAGTCCATCAATTTCTTTGACCCAAAAGCGGTTAAGGCATTGAACAAGGCATTATTGAAGGAGTATTACGAGATCGATCATTGGGATATTCCCAATACGTTTTTGTGTCCTCCTATTCCAGGCAGAGCAGATTACATACATCATGTAGCCGACCTTTTGGCAAAGGAGAACAACGGTAAAGTTCCGTTAGGTAGAAAGACCAAATGCCTAGACATTGGCGTTGGTGCGAATTGCGTTTACCCTATCGTTGGTGTGAAGGAATACGGCTGGTCGTTCGTTGGTTCTGATGTAGATGAAACGGCAATTGAAAACGCGAAGAAGATTGTTGAGGAGAACCCGACTCTCACCGACAGAGTTAAAATACGGTTGCAAGGAAATCCTAAGAACATTTTCATTGGTGTGATCCAGGAAACGGAGGAGATTGACATCACCATTTGCAATCCTCCATTTCATGCATCGGCAGCAGAAGCTCAGGCCAATGCCCAGCAAAAAATGAACAATCTAAATCGGGATAAAGAGGTTAAACCAACTTCAAATTTCGGTGGAACAAATCGAGAGCTTTGGTACAAGGGTGGCGAAATTGCCTTCATCCGCAGAATGATTCAGCAGAGCCGTGAAATATCGAGATGTGTGGGTTGGTTCACAACACTGGTTTCCAAAGAATCCAACCTCCGCCCAATAAACAAGGCACTGCAAAAAGTTGGAGCGGTAGATATCACAGTTATTCCAATGGGTCAGGGACACAAGAAAAGCAGAATCGTTGCTTGGAGGTTCTGATTCTTAAGTGGAATTCAGGATTGCTCCAGAAAGCGTCTCACTCATTTTCCACCAACCTTAATGCAGTATTCTAAGCTTCGGGTATCTTCGCGCCAGATTTTGAACCCCAGCACCAAAATGCCAGCGTATTTGTTGAATTTGAAGATCGTAATTCTGGTCGTACTTGTTGCACTAAGCGGAACCAGCTACGGGCAGGAATTAATTGTTTGTAGAAAGTACAACTCGGTTGGACTTCCAGTTGACGTTGGAAACGAATGGAAAATGGATGCCAATCCAAAGTTCATTTCATTCCTCTACAACAATGGAAAAACAACCATAAACAATAGGCACATCAACTTCATATTTACCCCGCTCACCCATAAAGACATTAAGGCCGATACTATTAAGGTGGCCATTGGTCAAAGCAGCAATTGGATTGGAACCAAGTATGGCTTTACTGCTCCGGGCGATTACGAGATTAAGGTGATGATCCCCAACGGAAAGATTCTAGCAAAAGGCGAAGTTTTGATGAAGGGCACACGGATGTTGAAAGTAGATGAGCCTGAGCCAATCGCCAAAATCAAGGAAAAAAAGGTTAAAGTTGAGGCCAATAAAGAGGAACCAAAAAAGCCAAAAATTACTGAAGTAAAGAAGGTTGAGGCTCCTGCTCAAACAACCAAGCCAAAACCTTCACTTGAAGACGAGGAAGAATCCACTTCAAATCGTGTTTATCCAGACGTTTCTAAAATGGGTTCTCTCGGGGTAGATTTGACTAATTCTATTCAAGGAATTGAATTAATTGAAGATGCCGAAACGGAAAAGTATTTCGAGCACCTGTACGTTCAGTTTGGTCGAGAAATTATTGCCAATATGTTGATGGGTCAGAACGAAAAGTTCAAGCTTCAATATGGTGGAACTTTCATCGAGACGCTTTTCACCCACACAAAACCGCTTGATTGCGAATGGATCGGAATGAGCCTATGGCACAAACCAAAGGGTTCCAAGAAATTCTCGGTTCATGTTGAGGAACAACGAATCGATATCCGACCTACAGACCATAGTTCTAAATTCAGTACTACTTATAAGGAGAAAGGCGAATACCGTGTAACGCTTTATACCGATGATCTGAAAAAAATCGGATACGCTTACGTCAACTTTTATTGATCATTTAGTTGATTCCCGCATATTAACATCAAACCAAATGAGTGAGAGAAAATTATTGATGATTCCCGGGCCGATTGAATTCGACTCTGAGGTTCTAGCTCGAATGAGCGAACCAACATTAAGCCATGTTGCGCCAGCTTTCATAGAGTCATTTGGAAGTTCTTTAGACATGATGAAGGAAGTTTGGCAAGCACCAAACGGACAACCTTTTGTAGTAGCTGGGTCAGGAACTTTAGCGATGGATATGGCGGCTTGCAATCTAATTGAAGCTGGCGATCGAGTGCTCGTTTTATCCACCGGATATTTTGGAGAACGCTATGTAGAATTGCTTAAAAGATATGGAGCGGACGTAACGGTTCTTGAAGCAGAAATTGGAGACACTGTGCCTTTGGAACGCATCGAATCTGAGCTTTCTAATCATCAATACAAGTTGATGACCATGACCCATGTAGATACTTCTACAGGTGTTTTGGTCAACCCTGAACCTGTGGCAGAACTGGCCAAAAAACATGGGGTTCTCACAATACTGGATGGCGTTTGTTCTGTTGCTGGAGAAGAGATCCGACAGGAAGAGTGGGGAATTGATGTGGTAATCACGGCATCTCAAAAAGCCATTGGTGTGCCTCCAGGCTTGGCGTTAATGGTAGCCTCTGAAAATGCAATGCAGGCTTGGAAGAATCGTAAGACACCAGTGGCAAACTACTACAGCGATTGGGGAAATTGGCTTCCGATTATGACCGCTTATGAGGAAAGACGTCCCTCCTACTTTGCCACACCACCGGTAAATCTCATTATGGCGTTGGAGAAAAGTCTGGCAATGATTCTATCTGAAGGATTGGATGCGCGATTTGAGCGCCATAGAAAATTGGCTTCCAAATTCCGAAGCGCTTTGAAGGAATTGGGAGTGAGGTTCATTCCTAAATCGGAAACCGAATGCGCCAACGCACTTTCTGCTCCTTACTTCCCAGAGGGACTTGACGGTGGCGCGTTTCTAAAAAAGGTTGGTGAAAATGGTGTAATCATCGCAGGTGGTCTTTTACCTGCATTGAAAACCAAATACTTCCGTGTTGGTCACATGGGAATTGTAAGCGAAGAACATATTGACCGAACTGTGAACGCGATTAAAGCTGCACTTTATTAGGCCGAAATTCGATTTTAAAACTCGCTTTTGAAATGGAAGTCTACCTCTGGATATTGCTCGGTTGCCATGTTTAGGGCCCACTCAGATTCAGCAAGAAAAACGTCCTTTCCGTCTTTGTCCTTTGCTAAGTAGTTGGCCTTCATTTCTCGGAACTTTCTAAACACCGAATCATCCTCGCTACTTACCCAAACTGCTTTAAACAGTTTAATGGGTTCGTATCGACATTTAGCTCCGTATTCATGCTCAAGCCTGTGTTGAATCACCTCAAACTGAAGTGCACCAACGCAACCAACAATTTTTCGGTTGTTCATGGTTCGGGTAAACAACTGAGCCACACCTTCGTCCATCAGCATGTCAATGCCTTTGTGCAACTGCTTGGTTTTCATAGGATCTGCGTTCTCGATGTATCGAAACATCTCAGGCGAAAAGCTTGGTATTCCTTTAAATGTCAATGGTTCCCCAGTTGAAAGCGAATCTCCAATCTTGAAGTTACCGCTATCGTGCAATCCTATAATATCACCAGGGAAAGCCTCCTCAATTACCTCCTTCTTTTGAGCCATAAAAGAAGTTGGGCCTGAGAATCTTAAGTCTTTTCCAGACCGCACATGCTTGTAGGCTTTGTTTCGCTCAAATTTGCCAGAAGTGATTCTCAAGAATGCAATCCTATTCCTATGATTGGGATCAATGTTCGCGTGAATCTTAAATACAAAGCCCGTGAACTTATCATCCAAAGGGTCAATTTCACGCTCTTCTGTTGAAGCCCAACGAGGTGGAGGGGCAATTTTAATAAACTGGTCTAGCATCTCCTGCACACCAAAATTATTCAACGCACTACCGAAGAAAACTGGGGCGATTTTGGCATCCATATAATCTTGTAAATCCAATTCAGGATAAACACCATTTACCAACTCAACTTCCTCTCTAAGCAAGTCTGCATCTTCCTTCCCAATGTTCTCATCTAATTTTGGGTCATCGAGATCCGTGATTTCAATCGTGTCCTGAACTCGTTGTTTATCGGTTCCGCTAATTAGGTTCAACTTGCTATCAAGCAAATCATAAACGCCTTTAAACCTTTGTCCCATTCCGATTGGCCAACTCATCGGCCGCACACCAATATTCAATTTCTGTTCTACCTCGTCTAGTAAATCGAAAGCATCCTTACCCTCCCGGTCAAGCTTATTGATAAACACCATTACAGGTGTATTCCGCATTCGGCATACTTCGGCCAACTTTTCAGTCTGAACCTCCACTCCTTTTGCAACGTCAATTACCACGATAACGCTGTCAACCGCAGTCAACGTTCGGTACGTGTCCTCCGCAAAGTCTTGGTGACCGGGTGTGTCTAGAATGTTGATCTTAACTCCTCCATATTCAAAACCCATTACGGAAGTGGCAACGGAGATTCCTCTTTGCTTCTCAATTTCCAAGAAATCGGAAGCGGCCGTCTTTGTGATCTTGTTGCTTTTTACGGCCCCAGCAACCTGAATTGCCCCACCAAACAGAAGTAACTTCTCTGTAAGAGTTGTTTTTCCAGCATCAGGATGACTGATAATGGCGAATGTTCTTCGTCTGGCTACTTCTTCTGCAAATCCCATGGCGCTCGTAAAAAAGGATCGCGAAGTTAATGCCAGATTGGCTATTCCATCAATGATGATTTTCGGTTCTTTGTCTTCATGGAAGCAGAGAAAGTTTACGAAGGGCATTTGCGAAAAATGCCTGCAGAATTTGACGATGTAATCAGGTACAATTTAGAACTTGGGCCAGATCGTATTCTTATGAATGCGCTTCTTGGAAAGAAGATTCGCTTCGATTTTGATGGACAAATCAATTGTGTGGTTTGTGGAACCTTGACCAAAAAGGCATTTGGCCAAGGGTTTTGCTATCCATGTTTCATGAACTCCCCGCAAAACGCAGAGTGCATTATTCGCCCAGAGCTCTGCGAAGGTCATTTAGGAAAGGGACGTGATCCTGAATGGGAAAAACGAAATCATGTTCAACCACATTTCGTTTATCTCGCACTTTCCAGTGGATTGAAAGTTGGAATAACAAGAGATCATCAAATTCCAACACGCTGGATTGACCAAGGTGCCAATCAAGCCATCATCATCGCAGAAGTCCCATATCGTCAGCTTTCGGGATTGGTTGAAGTTGCATTAAAGGAGTTTTACGCAGACCGAACAATTTGGCAAAGAATGCTGAAGAATGAGGTTACCGAAGACAATCTGATTCTTAAAAAGGAGGAAGCATTGTCTAGACTTCCGTCTGAATTACAGCAATACGGATTGGAACACGATGATTTATGGAAATTAAATTACCCAAGCTTGGATACACCCATCAAGGTTAAAAGCTACCGATTAGAGAAAGTGCCTTCAATTGAAGGTGTTCTTACAGGGATAAAAGGTCAATACCTAATTCTTGATAACCAGAACGTAATCAACATTAGAAATCACGCTGGGTATTTTGTCAGATTAAGTGTGATAAACGGTTAATAATTCAACATTAACACTTATCTAATTAACAACACGATGATTGGCGATTTGACTATTTTCGATTTTTCAAATCTTATAGGAATTCCAAATGACTTTCAATCAAATTATCAGGTTCATTGCACTAGGAATGGTGTTGTTATTAGGCTTCGTTCCAACATCGATTGCTCAGTTCGGTGACTATTCAGTAAATATTAGAGTTGACAACTTTGCTCAAGGGGTTGGCCATGACAGCTACATTATTTTTGCAGATAACCTTGGTGGGACTACTTCTGTTGGTTGGGATCAATGCTGTGATGCATACGCCCTACCTCCTGCATTAGGGCAGCCAATGATTTACACGGAGATAACAGACGCCCCATTTCCTTCGGGCGGGAACGAAATTCAGTATAATTCTAGACCACCGTTAACGGCCGATTGGACTGTTCCACTTGGATTTTACACCGGTGCCGGTTCTATAGGGACTTATACCTTGGAATTTAATTGGTTGAACACAATACCTGGAAACATTGGAATAGAGCTGGAGGATATTCTATTATCAACGACTCAAGATCTACTTGTTACCAACACGTACACATACTCAGGCACACACTCAGATTCAGAGGCACGTTTTCTTATTCACTTCACATTTTCACCTGTCGGATGCGATGTACCTGACACGCCAATAACAAGCAGTGTAAGTACGGATGGTTTTGATGTGTCTTGGACATGTGGAAGTTGTTCTGGTGGTGAAGCGTTTATTGTGGAATATGGTTTATCTGGATTCGTTCCTGGAACTACTTCATCTCCTGGACTTGCAGGCACGGTAATCAACCCAGCGTTGTCAACCGAATCGCTTACAGGGCTTTTATCAAGTCAAGCATATGACGTTTACGTAAGATCAGATTGTGGCGGCACTTTTTCCTCAAATACTGCAGTTGTTACGGAGACAACTTTAACTCCTCCATGTTTAAGCCCCGATGCTCCGATTGCCAGCGCAATAACCTCAGATGGTTTTGATGTGTCTTGGACATGTGGAAGCTGCTCAGGTGGCGAGAGCTTTGTATTGGAATACGGTCTTAGTGGTTTCACCCCAGGACTTGGTGGGGCTGCCGGAGCTGGTGGAACAGTTATCAACCCTGCACTTTCAACCGAATCAATTTCAGGTCTTTTATCAAATGAAACGTATGACTTTTACGTTAGATCGGATTGCGGTGGAACGTATTCTTTAAATACAAGCATCGTTTCTGAAACGACATTGCCACCACCATGCAGCACACCAGATGCTCCAGTTACGAGTGTTGTGACAACGGATGGATTTGATGTTTCTTGGACATGTGGAACCTGCTCAGGTGGTGAGACATTCGTATTGGAATACGGGTTATCTGGTTTCACACCAGGAACGGGAGCCATCGCAGGTGCTGGCGGAATCGTAGTTAATCCGGCATCTTCTACAGAGTCCATCACCGGGCTTTTGCACAGTGAATTATATGACGTTTACCTAAGATCTAATTGCGGTGTCAATTTCTCAGCAAATACACCGGTCGTTTCGGAATTAACACTTACCCCACCTTGTGAAACTCCTGATGTACCAGCCACCGGTGGCCTAACCACTGATGGGTTTGATATTTTTTGGACTTGTGGATCATGTGTAGGTGGTGAAACGTTCGTTTTGGAATACGGGTTATCGGGATTCACTCCTGGAACGGAAGCTATCGCTGGTATCGGAGGTACGGTTATCAATCCTGCATCTTCTGCCGAAACACTTTTCGGTCTCATGGCCAATGAAACTTACGACATTTATATAAGGACTGATTGTGGTGGTTATTACTCTTTAAATACAGCCGTTGTTTCTGAAACAACATTACCTCTCGTGTGTGCAACACCTGAAGATCCAACTACAAGTGTTGTGACCTTAGACGGTTTTGACGTTTCTTGGACTTGCACTACATGTTCAGGAGGTGAGTCCTTCGTTATGGAATACGGATTGTCGGGATTTACTCCTGGAATCGCTTCGGCTCCTGGAGTCGGTGGAACGGTTATAAGCCCCGCATTCTCCACGGAATCAATATCTGGTCTTCCGTTTAATACTACCTATGACGTTTATGTAAGATCTAAATGCATTGGAAGCTTTTCTCCAAATACAGCAATCGTTTCTGAAACAACGTTGGCTCCTCCTTGTGAAATTCCAGATGCACCAACAACAAGTGCTGTCACCATTGATGGATTTGACGTTTCATGGACTTGCACGGGTTGTTCTGGTGGTGAGACTTTTGTATTGGAATATGGATTGTCGGGATTCACACCTGGATCCGGTGCTACTGCAGGTACTGGTGGAACTGTAATTAATCCAGCATCTTCCACAGAATCACTTTCTGGCCTATTGTCCAGCCAAGGTTATGATGTATATGTGAGAACTGATTGTGGTGGTAGTTACTCCGCAAATACAGGAGTTGTATCAGAAACAACTCTAACACCCCCATGTTCACCGGCTGATGCGCCAACAACAAGTACTGTCACCATTGATGGATTTGACGTTTCATGGACTTGCACGGGTTGTTCTGGTGGTGAGACTTTTGTATTGGAATATGGATTGTCGGGATTCACACCTGGATCCGGTGCTACTGCAGGTACTGGTGGAACTGTAATTAATCCAGCATCTTCCACAGAATCACTTTCTGGCCTATTGTCCAGCCAAGGTTATGATGTATATGTGAGAACTGATTGTGGTGGTAGTTACTCCGCAAATACAGGAGTTGTATCAGAAACAACTCTAACACCCCCATGTTCACCGGCTGATGCACCAACAACAAGTACTGTCACCATTGATGGATTTGACGTTTCATGGACTTGCACGGGTTGTTCTGGTGGTGAGACTTTTGTATTGGAATACGGATTGTCTGGGTTCACGCCTGGAGCAGTTGCTGCAGCAGGTACTGGTGGAACTGTAATTAATCCAGCAGCGTCTACGGAATCACTTTCTGGCCTATTGTCCAGCCAAGGTTATGATGTATATGTGAGAACTGATTGTGGTGGTACATACTCTTTAAACACTGGAGTTGTTACAGAAACAACGCTTACTCCTCCATGTTCACCGGCTGATGCGCCAACAACAAGTGCTGTCACCATTGATGGATTTGACGTTTCATGGACTTGCACGGGTTGTTCTGGTGGTGAGACTTTTGTATTGGAATACGGATTGTCTGGATTCACACCTGGAACAGGAGCTACTGCAGGTACTGGTGGAACTGTAATTAATCCAGCATCTTCTACGGAATCACTTTCTGGCCTATTGTCCAGCCAAGGTTATGATGTATATGTGAGAACTGATTGTGGTGGTACATACTCTGCAAATACAGGAGTTGTTTCAGCAACTACCGCTGGAATTCCTTGTGTTGCAGACTTCAGTATTGGAGGGGCAACCACCTGTGTTAATACTAATGTAGCCTTTACAGATGTTTCAGTTGGCGCTTCAACCTGGCTATGGGATTTTGGTGATGGCACAACTTCTACAATGCAAAATCCAGTTCACGTTTACGAGAACATAGGAGATTTTGACGTTACCTTAACAATTACTGATGGTGGAGCTTGCGGTGATAACACAACCGTTGTTTCCGCGGTCTCCGTGAGTGCACCTTTGGCTGCATTCAATGGAAATCCTCTAAGTGGATCATGTACTCCTCATACAGTGTTCTTTACAGATATGTCAACGCTTCCTGATGAATGGGATTGGGATTTTGGTGATGGGAATACTTCAACCGTCCAGAATCCCGTACACAACTACGTTGCTGAAGGAGATTTTGATGTTCTTCTAACAGTTACTGATAATGTCAGCGGATGTACAGATACAGCGACAACGATGGTTTCTATTGATGTTGCAGCACCAATCATAAATAGCTGTCCAGCACCGGAAGTTGTTGCTGGCTGTAATTTTACAGTTCCTGTTTATTCAGGTTTCTCAGTAACAGATAATTGTGGTTATACAATTTCGTATTCTCAATCAGTCGCTCCAGGAACTGTTCTTGTTGCCAATGCTTCAATATGGGTTTATGCTTCCAATGGGTTTAAATCAGACAGCTGTGAGGTTCCGGTTTCATTTACAGGATCACTTACCGCAGGTTGTCAACCGACAACTGTAAGTTTAGATGGAAGTGGAAATGGCTCGATAACTTTTGATGCTGCAGCTAATGCTGATCAAGGATCGGCAAGTAGTAATGGAAGTACAACTAATGTACTTCACTATCAATCTTTCCAAGCTGGTCAAAACGGTATCATCAACCAAGTTGATGTAAATATTGATGCCATCACAATGCCAGCAGCTGTCACGCTTAACATCTATCAGGGCGTTGGAAATGGTGGAACGCTGCTTCATTCTCAACCTGTAAACGCTATCACTGGTGCATTGAGCATTCTTGTAACTGATATTGTACAATTGACCTCTGGGTCGGACTATACATTTGAACTTACAGTCGCTGGTGGAGGAAATATTTCCTTGCTACGAGATAGTTCTGATCCTTATGGAGATGGAGACAGTCAAGTAGCTGGTACCGATCTCTTATTCGGCACACATATGTTGTTGCTTCCTTCAATTGAAAGTGGATCAGTTACATGTCAAGGAATTGCAGGTGTGAGTTTAAGCCAATCTTCATTCACTTGTTCAGATGTCGGTTCCGTAAATGTGGACATGACCCTTACGGATCACACTGGCAACACTTCAACTTGTACTGCATCGGTTACAGTTGAAGACAATATCCCACCAACTTCGGTTTGTCAAATATTCACGGTAAATATTGACGAAACAGGTAATGCAACAATTACAGCCGCAGATGTTGACGGTGGTTCTACAGACAATTGTGGTACTCCAACTTTGAGCGTTTCACCTGATGCTTTCACGTGTGCAAATCTTGGAGCAAATACAGTTACCCTCACAGCAACTGACGGTGCGGGTGCTACCCATACGTGTACGACTACAGTTACTGTAGAAGACAACAATCCTCCAACAGCATTGTGTCAAAATCTAACGGTCTACCTTGATGGAACAGGAAACGTCTCTATCACTGCAGGTGATGTGGATGCTGGGTCAACAACGGGGTGTGGAACAATCACATCTCTTTCTTTGGACGTTAACAGTTTTACCTGTAATGAGACTGGAGCCAATACGGTTACGCTTACCGTTGAGGATAGCAACACGAACTCGGCCACTTGTACATCAATCGTAACTGTTGTTGACACAATTACACCGACCATTACTTCTTGCCCAACAAATATTACGTTATGTGCGATTAATCCGAACGGAGTCATTCACACATTCTCATTGCCTACTGGGACTGACAATTGCGTAGTTAACGTTAATCAAGTTGATGTTACTGGCCTTAGTTCAGGAAGTGTTTTCCCTCCAGGAACCACAACATTGATTTATGAATTAAGCGATGATGATGGTAATTCTACCACCTGTTCTTTTGACGTGGAAGTTTTGCCAGCACCTGTTGCTGATTTCAGTTTCACGCCAGCGTGTTTAGGTGAGAACATGTTCTTCACCGATGAAAGTACAATTGACCTCTCTGGTACAATCGTTAGCTGGCTTTGGGACATGGGAGACGGCAGTGGTGCAATATCGATTGTAGACCCAACCCATGTTTATGCTGCTGTTGGTACATACACAGTTACTTTAACAGTTGAGTCTTCTGATGGTTGTAGCGATACCTTCAGCACCACAGTAACAGTAACGGAAGTGCCTGTTGCAGATTTCAGTGCAACGACCGAGTGCCAAGGAACTGCAACCGACTTTACAGATTCCTCAACCATCGACCCTGCCTACACAGGTGGGCTGAACTACGACTGGAACTTTGGTGATGGGAATTCTTCAACCGATCAAAACCCTTCCCATGCATACACCTCAAACGGCACCTATACGGTTACGCTAACCGTAACTACCGATGATGGTTGCATGGATATGATCTCAAATTCAGTTGTTGTTCTTGATCAACCTGCAGCATTATTCGTCTATTCTGAAACCTGCATTGGAGATGCCACTGACTTCACTGATTTAAGTGTCGGATCCGGTCTATCCTTTGATTGGAATTTCGGAGATACGAACACATCGACAGATCAGCATCCAACACACATTTACACAAATGCAGGATCTTACACTACTACACTAACTGTCACCAACGGTGATGGATGTTCTCATTCAGTTTCGATGAGTGTTCTGGTAAGCGATTACCCAACAGTTGGATTTAGTTTCTCAAATGCTTGTGAAGAAACTTCTGTTGCTTTCACTAACACGTCCGATGCTGGAACTTACGCATGGGATTTTGGTAACCTAAACAGTTCAATTCTTTCCGATCCTAGTAATACATACTTGAATGCTGGAACCTATGATGTAACTCTAACGGTAACGAATGCCAACGGATGTGTTGATCAATTGACACAACAGGTTGAGATCTTTGATAATCCAGAATTCACGCTTACAGCTTCAGATGTTCTTTGCTTTGGAGATTCCACTGGAAGCATTCTGGTAAGCCCAACAGTTGGAGCTGCACCGCTTGATTTCATAATGGACGGAGGTGCACCACAAGTCGGATCAACGTTCGGTGACCTTTTCACAGGACTTTACACTGTTACGATAACGGACTTTAACGGATGTTCAACATCAGATGATGTTACTGTTGGTCAACCTGCCGCTGCACTTGGAGTGGGCGTTAACGGATTAACCGACATTCTGTGTCACGGTGATACAAGCGGGTCTGTGGATGTTACTGGAACTGGCGGAACGAACCCTTATACCTATTCTTTGAATGGAGGAACGGGACAAGGAAATGGCATTTTCTCAGGTTTGATGGCTGGTACGCACGACTTGAACATTACCGATAACAATGGTTGTATGTTCGATACTACGCTCACTCTAACTGAGCCTGACTCATTAGTATTGATGCTGGATTCCCTTGCGAACCTTATGTGTAATGGTGATAGTTCAGGTTGGATCGATGTTGCTGGAAGTGGGGGTGTAATGCCTTATGAATACAGCATTGACGGAATTAATTTTGATTTGCCTGATTTGTTCAATACACTATCAGCAGGTGCATATTTGGTGACGGTATTGGATGCAAATGGTTGTACTGATACCCTTAGTCTTGAGTTAACCGAACCTGGAGTCCTGATGCTTTCATTGCTTGGTACAACTGATGCCTTATGCAATGCTCAGGCAAGTGGCTCTGTATCGGTTGCGGCTTCTTCGGGAACTGCACCTTATCAATACAGTATTGACGGAGGAGTAAACTGGCAAGCATCTGGTGATTTTCCTGGGATCGGTGCAGGAACCTATAGTGTAATTGTAATGGATGCCAATGGATGTTCTACCGAAATTGGGGCTTTTGTAGCGGAACCATCTTTATTGACGATAGCAACAAGTTCAACTCCCGTTTTATGTGTTGGAGACTCTACCGGTTCAATCAACATAGTTGCTGGTGGCGGAACTCCGGGCTACATCTACTCAATAGATGGAGGAGGGTCTTACCAAACAACAACTTCGTATAGTGGGTTACCTGCAGGAATGTATGTCACTGTTGTTCAGGATTCGCTTGGCTGTACGGCTTCTGAGTCTGTTGTAATTTCTCAACCAACTAATGCCTTATTCGGATCAGCACTTATTCAGTCAATTCTTTGTTTTGGCGATAGCACTGGAATAATTCAAGTTCAGGCAACAGGAGGAACCGGTTCATACACCTATTCTATCGATGCAGGTGCCAATTGGCAGGTGGTAAATTCTTTCGAAAACCTTACAGCTGGTACGTACGAGATAATTGTACAAGATATTAACGGATGTACGTTTACTGTTGAAGCAGAGGTAGAAGGGCCAATTGACCCACTAACGATACAGGATGTAATCATTACGCAACCAAGTTGCCCAGGTGATGCTGATGGTACTTTCGCAATTCAGGCAACTGGCGGAACAGCGCCATACCAATACAGTTCAAACGGTGGCACGACCTACATTACATCAAGCATGTTTACAGGTGCAACAGCCGGATCTTACGACCTCATGGTAATGGATGATAATGGATGTCTGGCCTCACAGACACTTTCTTTGATGGATCCAGATAGTATGGTGCTTGCAGTTGATAGCATTATTAAGGTTAACTGTGAAGGAGACTCTGACGGACTTATTTACGTATCCGCAACAGGTGGTAGTGGTACAATCACATACCAACTTAACGGAGCGGCACCACAAGCAACTGGTGAGTTCAATGCTATT
Organism: Bacteroidia bacterium; assembly: GCA_047611425.1. Classification (GTDB taxonomy): domain Bacteria; phylum Bacteroidota; class Bacteroidia; order UBA10329; family UBA10329; genus JBLFWJ01. The sequence goes on from JBLFWJ010000027.1 coordinate 13,944, forward strand.
TCGAGTGGAGTCTACACCATCGTTGCAACTGACTCTGCTGGTTGTAGCTCTGAAGTGACCATCGATGCAACAGCCAACAATCCTCTTCCAGACCCGAATTTCACTTACATAGTTGCAGGAGAAACGGTTGCTTTTACCAATACTTCTTTAAACGGTAATTCATATAGCTGGGACTTTGGTGATGGCGTAGGAACGTCTACGGATGAGGATCCAACATACTCCTATGACAATCCGGGCAATTATGAAGTCACATTAAGCGTGACGAATGATTGTGGAACAGTTGACACAACGATTACTGTTTCAACCATCTTCTTTGGAGTTGAGGATATTACCTTGGTTCAAGGACTAAACATCTACCCTAACCCTTCAAGTGGTGCGTTTGCACTTTCGTTCAACTTAAGTGAGCATGTTGATGAGTTCAACATTCAGGTATTTGATGCAAGAGGCCGATCTGTTTACAACCAAAGTAGTAAAGACCTGAGTGGAAAACAGAACATGTCTATCTCTTTAGAAGATGCAAGCAAAGGAGTATATCGATTGCGATTAATCGCTGGAGATTTCTCCCAAACCTTGAGAATTGTTATTGCTAAGTGATATTAATATCAACCAAGAACTGATGAAAATAATTTCAAAACTCCTGCTGATTTTCGCAGTTGGATTTTCCCAACAGTTACTGGCCGTTCCAATGGCCGAGTTTACTCCTGATTCAGTCTGTGAAGGGACTCAGACAACTTTTGTAAGTACATCAACCGTAGATCCAGGCGACTTTATCGTTTCCTGGGAATGGGAATTTGTACCTGGATCCGGATTCACCGATGCCAGTGGACCAACGGCAAATTGGCCCTTCCCTGGACCTGGAACCTTTAACGTTGGACTTAGAATTACAACCAATCTTGGATTGCAGGATGTGCTTTTCAAATTAATCACTGTCAATCCACTTCCTTCGGCAATGTTCATCGCCCCTGAAGTCTGTGAAGGCCAGACAACCATGTTCACAGATGCTTCTACCATCCTTTCTGGAAGTGTTACTGGATGGGCATGGGACCTTGACAATGATGGGAACTTTGACAATGGTTCAGCATCTACGGCATCAAACTATTTTGGAGTTCCAGGAACTTACACTGTCGGTTTGGAAGTCACGTCAAATCTTGGATGTGTTTCTACGACAGCGGCTACAACTGACGTAAATCCTACTCCTACGGCAAGTTTCACGATTGGTCAGCAATGTCATGGAGACATTTCACTGCTCACTGCAACATCTACCATTTCCAGTGGTACGGTAGACACTTACAATTGGGAATTGAATGGTGATGGTCTTTTTGACGATGCTACTGGGATGAACTACCAACATCAATTTATTGATGCAGGCAGCCACATAGTTGGAATTCAAGTCATTTCTGATTTAGGTTGTGTAGCTCAAATATTAGAAACGATAACTATTTCACCGCTACCAATTCCAATTTTCACTGCGGCTGATGGATGTGAAGACCAACCAATTTCCATCAACAATCAAACAGTTAATCAAGTAGGTTTTGTCAATTACGTATGGTCAATCAATCCATTAGGATCTTTTAATGCAATTGAACCAATGGTTGTTTTTCCTAACCCAGGAACTTACACCATAAATATGCTTGCGGTCAACTCATTTGGCTGCAAGGATTCAACCACCCAGTCTATTGAAATTTTCCCAACTCCTATCGCTTCATTTACCGCTACAGAGGTTTGTCACGGGGGATCAACGGTCTTTACGGACCAAACGAATTCAAATGGATCTTTGATTGAAGGATACCTCTGGAATTTCCAAGATGCAGATTTCAGTGTGGCCATTAACCCTGTTCATCTTTATCACAGTGTAGACAGTTTCTTGGTAAGCATGAATGTCACTTCCACCAACGGCTGCAAGGATACGGCAAATGAATGGGCAAGAGTATGGCCAAATCCAGTTCCAGCTATTACGGCAGGTGGTCCACAAGAATTCTGCGATGGTGATTCTGTTGAATTAAGTGTATCTCCAATCGAGCCAACAATACTTTGGTCAACAGGCGAAACATCAGAATCAATATGGATAAGAACGAACGGGAACTTTGATGTGACCATCAAATCCATTCACAATTGTGAAGGAAGAACAGAAACTGATGTAACGGTTTGGGAACTGCCCACACTCACTGCAAGCAATGATACTTCGGTTAGTCTTGGTAATGAAGTTCCGTTATGGGTAGAAGGAGCTTCCTTTTACACTTGGGACCCAAGTACTTATTTGAACAACGAAAACAGTGATAGCCCTGAATCGGACCCATTAGAAACCATTACCTATACTGTAACTGGTGAGGATAATCGAGGGTGCATATCAACTGAATCTGTTTTAGTAAAAGTAAAACGCAAGTATGATTTACAACCAGTAAATCTGTTTACTCCCAATGGAGATGGCAAAAACGAAATCTTCTTCGTTAAAAACCTTGATCTATATGAAGATTGTACTCTTAAAGTGTACAACAGATGGGGTAACGAGGTTTACAGTGCCAAACCTTATTTGAATGATTGGGACGGTTCCTTTAACGGAAATAGACTTCCAGAAGCCACCTATTACTACAAGATTGATTGTGATAATCACGGTATACCTTTCGATGGAACGGTTTCAATATTAAGGTTAGACAAATAATTAAGGATCATGAAAACGACACAAACTCTACTCACAGCCTTAATTCTTGCTTTCACTACTACGTTGGTACAGGCACAGCAAATTCCGTTGTCAAGTTTATATGGCGATAATCTATTTATGATTAACCCAGCTAACGCTGGGGACGGAGAATATTTGGAAGCGTATCTCGGTACTCGTAATCAATGGGACGGAATAAATGGTTCTCCTCAAACTCATTATTTGAGTGTTCATTCTGGAATTGGAAAAAGTGGAAGCAACATTGGAACCAATCTGTTCTATGACAGAACAGAACTAATCAATACCATTAGTGCGTCTCTCGTTTACGCGTATGATTTAACAATAGCCAAAGAGCACAACCTGAGTTTTGGATTAGGTATCGGTTTGTTCAATACCAGTCTTAATCTATCCAATGCCGTGGTGCAACACGCTGATGATCAAATTCTGGCAAATGGTGATTTGAACGGTTTTACAATTGACGGAGATTTTGGAATTCGATATACTTGGAAAGGATTAGAGTTTGGTGCTGCCGCTGCTCACCTCTTTGAAACTGGCCCACAGTTCGAAAAGGTTTCCGAAAACTATCGTCTAGATCTTAAGCGTCAATACAACTTCAATGTTGGATACAAAATCTGGTTAAAAGACAAGACATGGATGATTCATCCATCAGGTATGTATCGACTGCTTCCAGGAGCACCAGTGCAGTTTGACGCTGGAGTACGAGTCGGTTACAAGGATATCGTTTGGCTCGGAGGAATGTATCGTGCCGAAACAGGTCCTGTAGCCAGTGTCGGTTTCAATATTGGAAACAAATTCACAGCAGCATATGCTTACGATTTCTCGTTGAACGGAATTGACCAAAGTCTTTTTTCTCATGAAGTAATGGTTGGGTTCAAGCTCGGTGGATTCATGAAGAAGTTCGACCAACTCGAATCAGATATGGCTACTATTAAGCAAGATAATGAGCTTCTTAATGGCCGTACAGATAGCCTAGAGGCCAAGATTGCATCGTTTGAACAAGACATTGAGCGGATTGATGGTACGGACCGTAACCAACAAGAGCAGTTGGACAGCATCCAAATTGAAATTGACCGATTGTATAATGAGTTAAATTCTTTGGATGCAATGGATTCTACTGAAATAGAGAATCTCCTAAAAAGATTGAGTCCATACATAGATGCAGATGGAAACCTTAGCGCCACCGAGGTCGATCTTGAGAGTGGATACTATGTAGTTATCGAATCGTTTAAGAGTCTTGAAAATGCATACAAAGGCATTGAGATCTGGAAGAAGAAAGGCCGTGATGCAATTATCGTTCACGATACCGAACGAAAGTGGTATTATGTATACTCTCAGAAGTACACGAATGAACGAGAGGCTAGAAAGGAGATGATGAAAACTCGAAGAAAGGATGTTGAAGACGCGTGGGTTCACAAGTATCGCGTGTTCGATTGATGGCACAGTTATCCTTACTCAAGAAGACTGATCTGCTTATTCGAATGTTCGGGTTTAAGCAGATCCCTCTTATTTATTACACTGGTCTATCTGTGGTAGAATTATCGGAAACTCGTTGTGTTGCGAAAATTCCTTTAACGTGGAGAACAAAGAATCATTTAGGCAGCATGTACTTTGGTGCCCTGGCAATTGGGGCTGATGTAGCTGGTGGCCTAGCCGCATTTATATATTTGCTTAATTCTAAAAACAACGTTTCTGTTGTTTTCAAAGATGTAAAAGGCGAGTTTCTAAAAAGACCAGATGGTGATGTACACTTCACTTCTGACCAAGTAGCTCAGGTTAATGAAATGATGTTAAAAACTGTAGAGTCTGGCGAGCGTGAAGAACTTACTGTTGAAGTATTAGCTACCGTTCCCTCAGTATCATCAGACCTTGTTGCCAAATTCGAATTAACCCTATCGGCCAAATTCAGAGGATAATCAGTTTTTGTATTCTCGATTAACCTCAGCTTTTGTCGGGAAAACGGTTTTGGTATCCCCTGCTACTTTGGCCCAAGCCAAATATTTTCCTTTTCCCAAACAAGCATAAGCGCGTACCGAGTCATTTGGTGCAACAGTTGAAAAAGTAAATACTTTCCAGGTCATATCTTCCTCCTGCACGGCAACCTGCATGTCAAGTTTCTCCTGACAAATGTTTTGAAGATAAACCACATAGCTATCGCGATAAATTGGGCATTGAGTGCATTCTTCACCCCAGGCAGATCGCTTTTTGTCTATGCACTCACTGTAGTCTTTTTGACCATAACCAGAAGTGGCGATTGTCATCAAAGCAATAAATGTTATTAATCCCTTCCCTAAATTCTCCATCCTTATTTGCATTGTGTGTTCTTAAGAATAATTCTTGCCTCTTCGTTTCCCATCCTTTTCGAATACTTCCAATCTTTACATGCACCCTTGTGGTCACCTAAGCCTTCCTTAGCCCATCCTCTATTATTAAAGGCTTCTTGGTTTTTTGGGTCCAGAATTAAGGCTTGGTTAAAATCTTCTTTTGCCGATTTAAACCGACCTAATTTAGTTCTAGCCGATCCACGGCTAATGAATGCCCAAACATGCTTATCGTGTTTGTCAAGCACTTTTGTAAAGTCGGCAACTGCTTGTTTATAGTTCTCAAGAACGGAATGAGAAAATCCCCTTCTTAAATAAGCGTTGACATGTTGGGAGTCGATTTCAATGACCTCATCATACAATTCAATTGCAGCCTTGTATTGCTGGTTTTGAAATTTAGCTTCTCCTTGCTTAAATAATAAATCTGCGTCTTGAGCTAAAATATTCAGGCTCATAAAAAGTGCAAAAAGAACGGTAGTTGGAATAAATCTCATTTCATTAATTCAGGTTTTCAGGGCCAACATACTTTTTATCTGCAAAACAGTTGATAAGATGCGTTAGCGACTTTACAACCTTCACGCCATGTTCTTCACCCGAAACAGAGAAGGCAACTCTATTCCGGTAGGCCTTCTTTTTGACCAAGAGAGATTTTCGCTCAATGCATCCGTCAGCATCACTAAAACATTTCATGGTTATAACCCCTTCATCAGGCAGAAACTTAATCCGTTCAGGGTCCAAATCATACTTATTGATTTTATCTTCTTTAGACTGCGAACCTTTACTGTAACCTTTAATAATGAGATACTTTCCTTGAATGGACAGCTCCTCGTTTCCCTTTAACAGTTCGTTCAAATGAATAATTGTATTCTCTACACTCACTTTCGGTTGTGCCAAAATATAATTGGCACCGAATTGGAACATCAACCCCAGAAGTATCGTATTGCTTAGTTTGCCCATTATTACCTCCCCAGTTTTATAAATTTACTGTTTTTGTTTCGCTTAGAAAAGAGTCTATTGTTCAATATGTATCTCAAATCTTTACTCTTCGTTCTCGCTCACCTTACATCCTACGCAGTTTTTGCGCAAGATGTTGTAGTTCTTGTGAAATTTCAAGTAGATGGTAGTGGAATGAACGGTGCGGAGGTTAAACTTACCAAGAATGAAGGTCAGACTATAGCCCAACCCGGTAAGTCAAAAATGACATTCAGCCTAGAGTATGGAAACATATATCAACTCTCATTCGCAAAAGAAGGATATATCACTAAAAAGATATCAATCAATACCAAGCGAGTTCCTCTTGAAATTCAAGAAGAAGGAGACACAGACTTCGATTTCGCAATCGAGATTTTCAAACAATACGAAGGTGTAAACACGGTCGTCTTTAATCAACCTGTTGCCAAATATGCGTTTGACCCTCAGGTTGATGAGTTCATTTATGATACGGACTACACCAAATCCATCCGATCTGCACTCATCTCTTTTGAAGAAGATTACGAAGAGGCTCAAGATCTGGATAAGGTTGATCCAGCAATCGAAGCAGCTAAAAAGAAGGCTGAAGAAGAAGCTAGAGCCGCATCGGCATTGAAAGCTAAACAAGAGGAGGAGGCAAGACAAGCTGAATTGGCCGTAGCCACAGCAGAAAAAGAGCGAATAAAGGATGAGAAGGCTAAAGTCAAGGCTGACTCAGAAGCTAGAAAAGATGCACAGAAGGCCGAAGAAGAGTCTGCTCGTTTGGCAGCCAAGCAAGCAGAAGAAAACAGAAAAGCAACTTTAAATGCGGCCGAAGAAAAACGGAAAACAGATGAAGCCGCTGAAAAAGTAAGACTGGCCGCAATTGCCAAAGCGGAAGATGAAGCCAGAAAAGCCGAAGATGTAATTGCTGCTGAAGAATCCAGAGAAGCTGAAAGAGTAAAAAAAGAAGAAGAGGACAGGTTAGCCGCCATTGCTAAAGCTGGAGAGGATGCTAAAAAAGCGGCACTCAAAGCTGAGGAAGAGGCCAAAAATGAAGCGGAACGTATTGCGGCAGAAGAAGCAAAGGAGGCTGCTAGAGTGAAACAGGAAGAAGAGCAACGACTCGCAGCAATGGCTAAAGCTGATGATGATGCTGCTCAAGCTGTTAAAGAAAAAGCTGAGTCGGAGGCAAGAGCGTTGACCAAGCAAAGAGCTGAGGAAGAAGCTGCAAGATTGGCAGCAAATAAGAAGGCTGAGGACGAGGCACGCCAATTAGCATTAGAACAACAAGCCGATGCAGAAAGGCAAGCCAAAGCCACTGCAAAAGCAGAGGAAGAAGCGCAGAAGACAGCGGATCGAGAACAAAAAGAGCTAGAAAAGCAAGCTCGACTTAAGGCAAAGGCTGAAGAAGAAGCAAGACTAATCGAAGACAAAAGACTGGCTCAACTAGCTGAAGAGGAACGACTGAGAGTAAAAGCGGAAGCAGAGGCTAGAACGAAGGCGGAAGAAGAAACAGCCAAGATAGCCGCTGAAAAAACAGCAGTCGCAAAAGCCAAAGCAGAGGAAGAAGCACGCAAAGCTGAGGAGGATAGATTGGCTAAGGAAAAAGCAGTGGCTGAAAGGCGTGCAAAGGACGAAGCAAATGAGCTGAAGGAAGAAATTAGAATAGCCACACTTAAAGCTGAGGAAGAAGCACGCATTGTGAAAGAAAAGCAATTGGCTGAGCAAGCTCAACTTAAATTAGAACAGGAAGAACGAGAGGAACAAGCGAGAATTGCTGTGGAAAAAGTTAAAGCTGATGAAGAAGAAAAACGTCTGGCCAAAGAAGCTGCTCTAAAAGCCAAAACTGAAGAAGAAGCTCGATTAGCCGAGGAAAGAAAACTCGCAGATGAAGCCAGATTTAAAAAGCAGAAAGAAGAGAAAGAGGCTGAAGAAAGAAGAATTGCTGCAGCGAAAGAAGTTATGGAAGAAGAAAGGCGGGCTGAAGCCAGAAAAAAAGCTGCTGCCATAGCTAAGGAAGAAGTTCGAATAGCTGAACAGCAATTGGCCATTGCCACAGCTCAGGAAGAACGAAGAAAAGCTGCAATTGCCAAACTTGAAGAGGAAAAAAGAATTCTTGCGTCTACTGGTGTTTCAGCAGGAGTAGAAGATTCAAGAACTGAAGAAATTATTCGTGAGTCAAACAAAATAATTCGTCAAATCACCATTACTAAAGGTGGCGTCATCACCATCTTTAAAGAGATAAAGCACAGCTGGGGCGGTGTGTTCTACTTTAAGGATGAAGCAAGTATTACTAAGGTTGACTTTGAAACGGAGTCTGCGGAATAACGGTTAAACTTTAAAGGTAAGTTGGATTGCTGCTGTCCTTGGTGATTCGATTTTTGCAGGTCTTAATGAGTAAGATCGATTCATAAAGTTGTTTACGATGAAAGCCACTTTCATCCATTTCGTTGCTTGGTAGCTGACTCTGGCATCCATCACCCATTCTCCCGATTTTCCATCATTCAAAATATAGTCTGTGGATATAGCCCCTTGAGAATTATCGTCTTGATCATTTCGCCATTGAATAACGCCAGTGTTAAATTGGTTGCTAGCATCAAGTGTGTAAAGGACCTTGTCAATATTTTGAACATAGGAATAGTAGCGAATACTATAGCCGACAGCACACTTCTTATATCTAAACTCAACATCACCAGAGGCCAAGTGCTGAAACCGATATTTTAATGTTGTCGTGGCGGCTGCCGAAGTAGTAGCATGCGATAAGGTATCGAACACTCCCGGTGTTGGCGTGGGTAAAATGTCAAATGGTTTGTTTGGCTCCAGAGCTTGTGGAGATGTAAATGTGTAACCCACAATAAGTTGAACTCCGAAATTCTCGGTCAAATCACCTCCGCCCATAACAGATGCTTCTACACCTCTAACTCGGGTATCACCGGTATTATAAAACTTCAATGATGGAGGCGTTCCCTTCACCATTGCGAAATCAATGCTATTGGTAAACTCTTGCCAGAATCCTACAATATCTAAATACCCGTAGAATTTACCGACCTTGAATCCTTGCTTAGCACCAATCTCCATATTCCAACTTGTTTCTGGATTTAAATCCGGATTTGGAAGCACCCCAAATCCTCCGCTTGTGGTACTTATGAATTTTTCCGCCAAGGTTGGAAATCGATACCCTTGCCCATAACTGAAGCGCAGGTAGGTTGCCTTACCCATTTTTGTACTTAAACCGGCTCTAAATACAGGTTTCACCACAAACTCTTGCTCATTAATTTGATAGTATTCCCCGCGCGCTCCGAGATTTATATTGAGCACTTTCCACAATTTCAAATCCAGCTGCATATAAAGGGATGCATTCTTTGCGTTATTCTCTCCAGAACTATCGGCTCCCAAAAAGATCTGTGATTTAGACATGGTGTAATTACCTGCTGCTCCAGCAATAACGTTCATGCCAAACGACCGTCTCTTGAAAACAAGCCTCTGAAATTGATACTCGCCAAAAACGGTTGTGCTTTGATTGTCTTGGTTATTTGAGTTCCTATTATCAGCATACAATACTCGTCCACGTAATGAGTGCTGGACTCCAGTGCTCGTAATCAATTTCACAAAAGGATCCACATAAAAAGTGGTTAACTCTGTTAAAGTCATGGTACCTGGGTAAGCTCGGTAAAGGCCGTCTTGACTATTGTAAAAGTTATTAATGTATTTCGTTGAGTCGTATGCCACCGCCCATCCTGGGATTTGTATCGATTCGCGATCATCTCCTTTTGCCTGCCAAATGAGTGAGAAATTTTTACTGGATCTCATGAAATTCCCATTCAAGCCGTAACTAAGACCTTGGCGCTTTTTATCTCTGTACCGAAGATTGAAATTGACTCTGCCTCTAACTTCCCTTACTTCTGAATTCTTGATATCTCTTTGGTACTCTTTATCTTGAAGATCGTAATAGCCTTGTCCATACAGGAAAAAAGGTCTTGATCCTGCCGGAATGTCGGCTGTATCCAATTCGCTTAATGGTTTTGGAGGGCCAATGAATCCGTGATCATAATGAAAGTTTCCTCCCAGGACAAGATCTAATTGCCCGATTTTTCTTGAATGGAGAAAGTTCATTCCAGAGTAATTGGCCAATCCGTTCCACCATTTTTTTCCATTTGCCTCACTCGCATCCATTCCAAAGAAATTTGCAATGCGTTTGCCCGTAGAGGCATTCTCTTCTAAAATTGCACTCCGTAAACCTGAGTAGATGTTCACCTTAGTGAGCGGTTCATCTTTTGGATAGGCCGTCCTCACATTGATAACCCCACTTAGGGCAGATGACCCATATAATACAGAAGATGCACCCTTGATTACTTCAATTTGCTCCACATTTTCGGTTGGAATGAAACTCCATTCGGCCTTACCCATATCACCAGTGGTCAAAGGAAGGTCATCAACTAAAATTGCGACCCTACTTCCAAGACCAAAACTATATCCACTACCACTTCTTATCTGTGGTTCTTCATCCATAATGGTTAAACCGGGTGTCAGCTCTAAAACCTGGGTAATATTTGTTGTGTTTTTATTCTCTATCAATGCAGGTTTGATCACATTCATTGAAACCGTTAATTCCTCCAGTTTTTGTTCGAATTTTCCAGCAGAGACAACCACTGTACCTAGTTCTTCGGATATCATTTCAAGGCTAAATTCATTGTACGCTGTTTGGCCTTTGGTAATAATGATCGAAAGTGTATCCGACTTCATCCCAGTATAAGAACACACAATTTTTTGCGCCCCCTCCGGAACCACAAAAGAGAACTGACCATCATAATCTGTGGACGATCCTACGGTGATATCGTTTATCAACCTGACGCTAGCTCCGATTAAAGTTTCTTCGCTTGTGCGGTCATAAACCACACCCTTTATAGTGCCTTGACCTAAAGCACTGATAGATAGAATTCCAAAAAAGAAAACGATTATAAGTCTTTGCATGAGCGGAGTCTTGCGTGGGTTTAAAAAAAGAGGGAATTCCGAAAACGGAATTCCCTCTATTAAATTCGAATCAATTCATCAATCTTTTACCAGAAACTTGCCTGTCTTTATTGGTTCGTTGTTTCTCGTATTCAACTGATACAAGTACAAACCAGCTGGCAATTCAGAAAGATTAATGGTAGACTGAAAAGCACCCAAATTCCAACCACCGACACGTTCACCTGTTATGTTGTAAACTTCCAATTGTCCACCTTTAGCTGTTCCTGTAACAGTCATGAAATCGGAAACGGGATTTGGAGACAATTTCCATTTCTGAGCCTCACCTTCCGGCACACTTTCAGGTTCAGTCATAGTCCATTCAACATCATCAACCAAAAAGACAGAACCTTCAAAACCTTGGTTTAGGTTACCATTTCCCCAGCTTGAATTAAAAAGTACGCTTGCTTCAGTTGGGTTATCAGCTGTCATCCAAGAAATCGGAAAGGAATACCTAGTCCAGTTGGCTACCGTTCCCATAACGTCATGCTTGTCGTAGGAAATTGTATCAGTATCTCCGCCAGCCCCAAAGAAAATAACTTGACAGTATGCATTATCAGTTTGAACCGGGGTATACTTTGCCCAAAACACCATGCTATCAGGCCTTGCAGTTTCAGAATAACCTCCAACCTGTCCAGGATTACTAGGGTCACAAATCATCGTTGCGGTGGTAACCACTCCGTTAACCTTTAAAGCCATTAGAAAATCTTTAGTCTCAAGCCTAGCACTGGATGCCCCAGAATGTGCATCATTGCTTTCGGTAACTGAAACTATACTAATTTGAGCAGCACATTCATTGGCTGTATTCCAGTCCACGGGTTCCGTATAACCGCCAAAGGTTTCCCAATTTTCAAAACCCATATTTGGCATCATTTGGCCATAAGACAATCCGCTCAAAAGGCCGGCTGCCACAAAAAGTAAAGTCTTTCTCATATCTGTGTTTATTTTGTTCTAAAGTGAAGCAAATTTAGCTACAGAAAATGGCCTACAGCCCACGTATTCTCAACAACTAGTGTTGAAAACTATGCAATGCGTGCATATAAATAATTCGGACGCTGATTTAGCCTACGTTCTCCATGGAGAAGAGCTTTCCAACGCATTTAAGCGCAGCATCGATGTCTTCTTTAGAGGTGAATTTGCTGAATGAGAAACGGATTGCTGGTCTTTCAGGGTCGGAACCCAAAGCGGTTAACACATGCGAGCCAACGTTCGACCCTGATGTACAAGCACTTCCTCCGGAAGCTGATATTCCCATGATATCCAAATTAAAAAGCAGCATCTCAGCTATCGGAGTAACTGGGAAAGAACAGTTCAATACTGTGTATAGAGATTGACCTTCTGCATCTCCGTTAAACTCCATTCCAGGAATCAAACTTCTTAATTCATTGATCATGTAGGTTTTTAGACCTTGAACATGCGCATGGTGCCCGTCCATATCTCGATACGCCACCTCCATCGCTTTTGCCAAAGCAACAATTCCGTAGATATTCTCTGTTCCACCACGCATGTTTCGCTCTTGGGCGCCACCATGAATAAGTGGTTTAATCTGAACATTCGAATTCACATAAAGGAATCCGATTCCCTTTGGACCGTGGAATTTATGAGCTGAGCAGGTGATAAAATCAATGTCCAAATCC
>JBLFWJ010000028.1:0-25775 GCA_047611425.1 Bacteroidia bacterium
GGTTCGGGTATGGTTACCAGCTTGTCTGCTGCACCTAATCCACCACCGGCTCCCTCAGCTGGGGCACCGATTGATACAGCAGTAATTTTGCTATTAATCTTAGGAACCGTTTATGGTGTATTTAAGATTTACGGAAACAAAAAGGCAGCGTAAGGAATACGCATAGAATGACTTAGTATTAAGCCCGTTGAATAAATCAACGGGCTTTTTTCATAACTAGAACTAATGTAGTGGTTAGTCTAGGTATGCTTCTTTATTTCCAAAAGCACGTTTTTTCAAACGCCCAATCATATCACCAATTCTGTCAGAGTCCATTTCTCTAAAGTTTTCATAGCCCTTTACGTTTCCTGAATCATCTAAGTAGATTTTAAAAAAGAATGCAAAGGAACCTTCAGGTCGATTGGATTCAAATTTATGTCTGCCAAATTTTAACGTGTAAAAATTGATGGTGTCTCCAGTTTGAGTAGCCGTATAATAATGGTCGCTAAACCATTTTAGTCGGTCTACACCATATTCATGTTTGATGCTTTCCAATAGATGATTGGCCTTGTCATATTTCCAGAACTCGATAGGTCCAGGTTCGTCAAGCAAGGAGTAATTGCAGATGTAAAAACTACTGTCCGATTCAAAAACCCCGCTCCACAAAATAATGTTGAGAGGGGTTGGGGACGTAAAGCCTCTCGAAAATGGAATACCCTGTTCTTCAAGAGAGGTTTCCATTTTTGACTGCGCCACATACTTGAAGGTAAGGCCTAGTATAAGATAGACTGAACTTACAACGATACCGATTCGATTGAGTAATCTGCGTTTAGGGTCTTGTCTCGCAAAGAACATTAAGGCAATAATGCTAGCCAGAAAAGGAATGGTGTAGAAGAAATCCAGCACGAAGACACTGCTAATGCTTACACGATAATCTGAGAAAGGGAGGAAGAGTTGGGTGCCGTAGGTGGTAAGGCAATCAAGAAGTGGATGTGTGAAAATTGTCCAAAAGAAAAACCACGACCACGCTTTAAAATCAGCATCATTCTTTTTTCGATATAACCAACTAACAACCCAACCAAGAATGGGCGCCATCAGTATGGCAAACACTATGGAATGTGAGAAGCCTCTGTGAATGGTTAGTTCACGTATCGGATCGTCACCAATAAGAAGGACATCTAGATCTGGTATTGTTCCGGCAATTGCACCCCAAAGAATTGCTTTGTTGCCGATTTTTCTACCTAATACAGCCTCTCCAACAGCAGCACCTAATACAATTTGAGTCAATGAATCCATGAGCGGTCAAAGCTATGACAATGGGTAATGGTATTCGAATACAACAGGAGAGATAACAATAGGTTCTCAAGCCTTACATTTGGGAAAGACATGAAACCGGTTGTGAATGATAAATCAAGTGCCAAGCTATTTCTCGGTGAGAATCGGTCGTGGCAATCTGAAATAGGCTCTTGGGAAATTGACCTTCTGTTTTGTGAACGGATGCTTGATATCTACGGGTTAAAAGCGGAAACGGCAGGGATGCAAGGGACGAAAACAGCGGTCAAAGCAAGCGTTCGAGATTTCATTTCAATAAGACTTAATAATCTTAAGTCCCAGTTAAAGGTGAATGAAGGAATTCTAAACCGGCTGGTTGACGATGAGCTTCTTTTGAAGGATCGGCAAATGCCATTTCGTCATGATGATGATAAGAGCGATATGGATAATGCGAGAACCGCAGCTCACGCTTTACAGAAACAGCTTTATGGTTTTATTGAAGAGTTAAAGTCACTATGAGAACCAGCCTTATCGTCTTATTGGTTTTATGTTGCTCAAGTGTTTTTGCTCAGAAGAGGCCGGCCAAGGACAAGCTTCTTAATAAGAAGGCTTTTTGGACTACGGTTACCTTGATGGCCAAAAAGAAGATGGTGTTTTTCGAGGACGAGATGACTTTTCGTTCCGGTAAGATGGGTTCACGAAAACTACAAACGGAACAAGGCTTTATTATAGGGGATTACGTGGTGACAGAAACCCTTGAAATGGACGGAGACTTGGTTATCAAGTTTCAAGGAATCAACAAGAACTCCAAGGGTCAGTCTTTAAAATGGGAAGGGACGATATTCGGAGAGTCAATAGAAGGAAAGGCCTTCCTTTCCAAAAAGGGCAAAGTCAAGAAAGAATACTTCTTTGTTGGGGAACTGAAGGTACGTGGTAGAAAACGCAAATAGGCTACTTCTGAACCTTTGCACTAAACATCTGATAGGGAACGGTGCTTGAGCTGGCGTCTTTATTAATGTTCAATGTGCCTACAAAAGTCACGACCTCATCAGTATTAAATCTTCTAAAGCGTTCTCCAGGAAATAACTCAACCACTGTTTCTGGTCCTGCATTTCCACAGAAAAAGCAATTTGCAAATGGGTTTGCCGAAACCATGTAAAGGTTAAGGTCAATATCAATAGGAATTACATAGCCCTTTACACGCACCTTCTGACCATCTAAGGCTAGGATTGTAGGACTGTAAACCGGAGGAGCCGTGTTTACCTCAAACCCTAAGTTTGGGTCGTAAGCCCGTTCCATTGTTACCTGAGCAAACGTATCCCAACTAATCAGGCGCTGACCAAGTACGCTGACCGAACAGAAAAGAAAGCAAATCAATACTAGAGTTCTCATTTTGCTTCGGTTGCGTTTTCAAGGATGTAATTGAAGTGCATCATGTCCTCCCAATTCAATTTTAAAGTGCCTTTAAAGGTGAGTAATTCATCAACTGAATAAATTGTTGATTGATCCACTAATTGTAGCTCCACTATTGATTCTGGTCCACCAAAGCCACAGAAGAAACAGCTCGCATTCGGATTGGCCGAAAGGACATAAAAGTCCTGACTAACATCCACGGGAATGATGTAACCCGATACTTGAATTTGAGTGCCTTGCAGCGCCATAATGGATGTAGCAAAAGACGGATACATGATGGAGTCTTCGATGGACTCCAAATACTTCACACTCCATTCAACATAAGACAGATCTTCCCAAGATGTCTTTCTCTGAGCGTATAGCCCAGAAGTGATTGATACCAAAAACAAGGTCAGCAATAGCCTAATCACTTCGAAGTGTTTTGGAGATGTTGGTTCCATAGGCCTGGACCGCTGGCAATATCGATGCCAGTAGACCGATCAGCATAGCTACAGCCAACATTAGCATGTCATTGGTATTGAGAACTGAGTTGCTAATTGAAAACCCAATCTCCTGATCAGAATAACTGGCAGCTAACCAGATGGCTCCTTTGGAAAATAGAACCCCAACGAACCAACCAATCAGGCAGAGAATCAAACTTTCGAAAATTAGAAGAGTGGATATTTGTACCGGAGAACCGCCTAAACTTCTAAGCAAGGCAAGTTCGAACCGCCTTTCTTTTAGAGAACTGAGCAATGAAATGAATACGCTGATGGCCGAAACGATCAGCATTACAAGACCAATGATTTGAACGGTTTGAAATCCAGCACCTAGTAAACCATATAATCGATTTATTTCGATGGCCGGAAGTGCAGCCTGCATGGATGTTCGTTGGTTGACCAATCGAGGCAGCTGCATCATCGCCAACGGGCTTTTGTATTTGATGAGCATTGCGGTTATCTCCTTCGGAGTTTCCTTAGAGTCACCTTCATGATTACCATGAATTCCCCAAACACTTGACACGTTGGAAAGGATCAGTCTATCGATAACAGAACCGGTTGGCTCCAATACCCCAGAAACATGGTAGGCGTCCTCTTCGTGAACATGTCCATGGTCGTCAAACCCATGCGATCCGTGAAAGTGTGATCCAACTACTAATGACAGCTCAGTTGCGACTTTGTGTCCCACCACAACTTCCAAATCCTTTTGCCAGACAGCTCCATCAATAAAAACACCTTCGTAGTGTTCTATGTATGATGGTTCAGTACCAACTATTCTAAAGCCTTTGTAACTATCGCCATAGGCGAGCGGAATCGAACTCTTCACCAAAGGGTGTTTTGAGAGCTTTTCAGCCTCTTCTAGCGGAATATTACCCGTTGGGTTATCCATTTGATAAACTGCAGAAAGAATGAGTTGTAATGGGCTGCCTTTGGCTCCAACAACCATGTCGATGCCTCGGATGTCTTTACCTAGGCCATCGGTCAATTGTTTACTTACTTCAAGCACGAATAGAATAGTGGCAACGCCCAGTGACAGAAGCAGCACACTCAAAAAGGTTGAGAGCGGATTTGACCTCAGGTTGGCCCACGCTATTTGAAAAAGACTCATATCCTGATTACAGAATTAGCATGTTCAATTAGCCGCTGATCATGAGTAACGATAATCAGCGCGGCACCCTGATCCTTACAATTACTGGCAAGTAATTCCGCAACAATCCGGCAATTTTCATCGTCAAGACTGGATGTTGGCTCGTCTGCAAGAACAACAGACGGACGGTTCATTAGTGCTCTCGCAATGGACACTCGTTGTTGCTCCCCAATACTCAGTTCTTTTGGGAGGTCGTTGGCTCGATCTTTCAACCCAAGATTTTCAAGCAATTCTAAACCACGATTTTCATCAATAGCAACCCCAGCCATTTTGGAGGCGACCACTAGGTTGTCAATCACATTCAGGCTGCTCACGAAGTAAGGCTGCTGAAAAACAAGACCAATGTGTTTTCCGCGAAAGCGATCATTCTGATTAGAGAGATTCATTTGCTTCTCTGTAACCAAAACTTCGCCTTCAGATGGCTTTAGCAATCCAGCCAAAAGGTGTAGAAAGGTTGTCTTTCCAGACCCCGAATTCCCAAGAACCAGCAAAGTTTTGCCAGCGGTAACTGAAATGTCCGGGTATTTGAATTCCCGTTCAGAATTGTATTGAAAAGAAAGGCCCTTGGTTTCCAACATTCGCGGGCAAAGTTAGCAGGGATGGGTCAATTGCCATTCGTTCGTAAATCTGCATCTTCACGGCCTCATTCAACTATCGGGATATGCACATTCGACCCAGAAGAAATAGGGCCACAGAGGCTAGGCGAGCCTTGATGCGGGAGACAATTGTTACTTGTGACGACTTGATTTATCCATTGTTTATCATGGATGGTGATGGCGCTGCACAAGCAATTAGTTCGCTGCCGGGTGTTCATCGCTTTGGTTTATCAGGCATTCTAAATGAGATTGATGTTTGCATGAAATTGGGTATCAGAACGTTCGTTCTGTTTCCTGCGGTTGAGGATTCGCTTAAGGACAAGACCGCGACCTACGGCTTGGATGCAAGCAACTTCTACCTGCAGGCCGCTCGTGAGATTAAGTCGAGGTTTCCAGAATGTTGCTTGATGAGTGATGTGGCCATGGATCCGTATAGTTCTGATGGACACGATGGCCTCGTAAAAGACGGCAAGATTCTGAATGACGAAACGTTAGAGATTCTCGGAGAAATGGCTGTTCAACAGGCTGATGCGGGCTTCGACATTCTTGGACCATCGGATATGATGGACGGAAGAGTAGCTTGGATTCGCGAAGAGTTGGATGAGAACGACTTCACCGAAACCGCAATTATGTCCTATTCCGCAAAATATGCGAGCGCATTTTACGGACCGTTCCGGGACGCTTTGGAATCGGCTCCAAAAAGCGGTGATAAGAAGACTTACCAGATGGATCCCGCCAATAAGCGCGAAGCCCTTTTGGAAGCAGAGCTGGATGAAGACGAGGGAGCTGATTGGTTGATGGTAAAGCCAGCAACTCTTTATCTAGACATTATTCAATCTATAAAAGATAATGCGGGCGTACCGGTTTCCGCTTACAATGTAAGTGGTGAATATGCCATGGTTAAAGCGGCATCGGCAAATGGTTGGATTGATCATGACCCAGCCATGGTTGAAATGCTCACTAGTATTAAGAGAGCAGGAGCAGATGCAATTTTGACCTACTTCGCGAAGGAGTTTGCTGAACTACAATCAAAAAGATAGGCATGTTAAAGATTGACATGCATACCCACCTCATGCCGAAAAAAATGCCGGATTTTGCGGCAAAATTCGGGTACGGTGATTTCATAATGCTTGACCATCATCGTGAGGGCTACGCCCGAATGATGCAAGGCGAACGGTTTTTTAGAGAGATAAAAGACAACTGTTGGGATGCCGCTGTACGCATTCCAGAATACGAGCAGTTCAATACGCAGGTACAGGTGGTATGCACCATTCCAGTCTTGTTTTCCTACTGGGCAAAACCGAAAGATGGCGCTGAAGTATCACGTTTCTTAAATGATGATCTAGCTGAAACTATTGCACCACACCCCAAGAATTACATTGGGTTAGGCACACTTCCAATGCAAGACACAGACCTTGCAATCAAGGAATTGGAACATTGCAAGAAACTCGGGTTTCCTGGTGTTCAAATCGGGTCGAACATAAATGATAAGAACCTTGATGAGGCAGAATTCTTCCCCATTTTCAAGGCGTGCCAAGACCTAGACATGGCTGTTTTTGTTCACCCATGGAATATGATGGGAATGCAGAACATGCGGAAGTACTGGCTACCATGGTTGGTTGGGATGCCTGCCGAAACTTCCCGCGCAGTCTGTTCAATGATATTCGGTGGGATATTCGAAAAGCTACCTGACTTACGAGTTTGTTTTGCGCATTCCGGTGGGTCTTTCATTCCAACTATTGGTAGAGTTGAGCATGGTTTTAATTGCCGACCAGATCTCGTGGCCATCGATAATGATCACAACCCAAGAGAATATCTTGGCAAGTTTTGGGTTGACTGCATAACACATGACCCCGCTATGCTGTCGTACATAATTGATAAAGTAGGTTCAGATAAAGTTTGCCTTGGAAGCGATTATCCGTTCCCATTAGGAGATCTTGAAATCGGAAAGTTTATTGATCAAATGGGAATGCCTGAAAATCAGCGGGAAGACATTTTTTGTGACTCCACGCTGAGTTGGCTGAAATTGAAAAAAGAACAATTTATTTGAATCTGTAAAGCGCCTTTCGGGCGTTGCTTATTCTTAATTAATGTATTCGGGTCCAAAACTGTCCGTCATTATTCTATGTTATCGCTCAGGCGAGTCAATCTTTGATTTCTTTAAAGAAATTAAACAACTAATTGGAGATGCGATTCCGGAACACGAGTTTGTTTTGGTTGCGAACTATTTGGAAGGATCAGATGATCGGACTGGAGAGTATGCAAAAGCCATAGCAGCGGAAAACGATAATTGTATTGCACTTAGCATTCCGAAGAAAGGGATGATGGGCTGGGATATGCGTCAAGGGCTGGACACGGCAACGGGAGATGTGCTTTGCGTGATTGATGGCGATGGACAATTCCCAATCTCGAGCATTTTGGATTGTTACCGTGTGATAGAAAGCGAAAAGTTAGATCTCGTTAAAACCTATCGAGAAACAAGGAACGATGGCCTTTACAGGAAGATAATCTCCACCGTTTACAATTTGATATTTAAGATCCTTTTTCCAGGACTGGATTCGAAAGACGTTAACTCAAAGCCAAAGCTTTTAAGAAGAAGCGCATACCAGAAAATAAACCTTTTATCTGACGATTGGTTTGTAGATGCTGAGATTATGCTCAACGTCAGAGACCAGAAAATGCGCTTCAAGGAAATTCCAGTGGAGTTTGACGAACTGAAGGGACGTAAGTCTTTTGTGAAGCCTCAAGCAATAATTGAGTTTCTGATCAACATGCTTAGTTATAAGTTGAAGAAGTGGGACTGACTCGCTTATTCATTGGACTTAGGTTGGAAATGTATCTTGCGGCACCTTTAGAAAAATCCGGATTATCATGAGCAAATTCAAATCATCATTATATAGCGCATTGGGCCTCATTACTATGGTCTCATGCGGTTCAGAACAACAGAAAAAAGAGCAAACTATGCAACCGCCAGTAGCCAAAAAGGTAGCCAAGGAATTAATCAAACACGATCATACCAGAATAGATAATTATTTCTGGATGAATCAGCGTGAAGACCCCGAAGTAATAGCCCATTTGGAAGCGGAGAACGCGTACACCGATGAGCAATTGGCCGACACGAAAAACTTCCAAACCAGCTTGTATGACGAAATGCGCGGAAGGATTAAGGAAGACGATTCTTCGGTTCCATATTTCGAGAATGGCTATTTCTACTATTCACGTAATGAAGAAGGAAAAGAATACACCATCTATTGCCGAAAGAATGGCTCGATGGATGCCGAAGAAGAGATCCTTCTTAACGGAAATGAAATGGCTGAGGGGCACGAATATTTTTCGGTTGGGGGGCTTACCGTTAGCGATGACAATAAGATGCTCGCATACGGTGTAGATACCGTGAGTAGAAGGTTGTACACCATCTATTTCAAAAACTTAGAGACTGGAGAGATTAGCTCAGAGTCAATTCCAAGTTGCAGTGGTGGAGGTGCTTGGGCAGCTGACAACACAACGTTTTTCTACACAATAAAGAATGGAGAAACGCTAAGAACGGAACGGATTCGAAAACACAAATTAGGCAGCGATGTTGCCAGTGATGTCGAGGTCTTTTATGAAGAAGACGACACCTATTCTACGTATGTGTGGAGAACGAAAAGCAAGGCTTACATCTTCATTGCCTCCTACCAAACGTTGGCTTCAGAATTTAGAATGATAGATGCAACTGCACCAGATGGCGAATTTTCGGTTATTCAACCCAGAGAGAAAGATCACGAGTATGACGTGAGCCACTATGAAGACAAGTTCTACATCCGAACTAACCTTGACGCTAAGAATTTCAAATTGGTTTCTACTTCTGTGAGCAAGCCTGGAAAGGAAAACTGGAAGGACGTTATTCCGCACAGAGACGAAACCTTGTTTGAAGGCGTAGAGATTTTTAAAGATCACATGGTTCTTGATGAGCGAACTGGTGGCCTTACTACAATCCGAATTATCGATCAAAAAGACAAGAGTGAGCACTTCCTTGATTTTGGGGAAGCTGCGTACACTGCATATGTTGGTCAGAACGCAGAATTCAACACGACTACTCTTCGTTTCGGTTATTCCTCGATGACAACGCCATGGTCGACTTACGACTATGACATGAACACCAAGGAAAAGAACCTAATGAAGGAGCAGCCTGTTTTGGGTGGATTCAATAAGGCTGATTATCAAACAGAACGCGTTATGGCAACAGCGGATGACGGCACAGAAGTTCCAATTTCCATCGTTTACAAGAAGGGAATGAAGAAGGACGGGACCAGCCCAACCTTGCTTTATGCCTACGGATCCTATGGCGCAACCATGGATGCTTATTTCAGTTCGGCACGACTTAGTTTACTTGATCGTGGCTTTGTTTACGCCATTGCCCACATTAGAGGCGGTCAGGAAATGGGCCGACATTGGTATGAGGATGGAAAGCTTCTCAATAAGAAAAACACGTTCACGGATTTTATTGACTGTGGTGAGTTTCTGATTGAGCAAGGTTATTCTGCACCGGATAAACTTTACGCCATGGGCGGAAGTGCTGGTGGTCTTTTGATGGGTGCAATCATCAATATAAAGCCCGAGATCTGGGCAGGAATTGTAGCAGCCGTTCCATTTGTAGATGTAATCAGCACCATGCTTGATGAGACAATCCCTTTGACTACAAGCGAGTATGATGAATGGGGAAATCCAAATGTGAAAGAGTATTACGACTACATTTTAACCTACTCTCCTTACGATAACGTAGAGGCGAAAGCTTACCCGAATATGTTGGTTACCACGGGATTGCACGATAGCCAAGTGCAATATTGGGAGCCGGCAAAATGGGTAGCGAAGCTTCGTGAGATGAAAACAGACGATAATGTATTGCTTCTACACACGAACATGGAAGCGGGCCA
The DNA here is from genome assembly GCA_047611425.1 of Bacteroidia bacterium. Taxonomy (GTDB): domain Bacteria; phylum Bacteroidota; class Bacteroidia; order UBA10329; family UBA10329; genus JBLFWJ01. Next base: position 9,803 of record JBLFWJ010000028.1, read on the forward strand.
TGGTGGAGCAAGCGGACGTTTTGAGGCCTTGAAAGAAACCGCAATGGAGTATGCCTTTTTCTTTAAACTAGCTGGAATAACTGAATGAAATTGAAAATTGCATTTACGTTGATCCTGGTTGGATCAATAGGATTTCTTAGAGCACAATCGGGTTACTGGCAACAGCACGTGTCCTACCAAATGGAGGTTGACATGGATGTGGAAACCCATCGATTTACTGGGGTTCAGAAATTGGTGTACACCAACAACTCTCCTGATACGTTAAACCGAGTGTTCTATCACCTCTATTTCAACGCTTTTCAGCCAGAAAGCATGATGGATGTTCGATCCAGAACCATCGCAGATTCAGACTCTCGGGTGGTTGATCGTATATCTAAGCTGAAGCCAGATGAAGTAGGCTATCACAAGATTCAAACCTTGACGCAAGATGGCCAAGAGCTCAGTTTTCACATTCAAGGAACGGTTGCCGAAGTTAATCTGAGTAAGCCAATTTTGCCTGGTGGATCAACTGAATTCTTGATGAATTTCGAATCTCAGGTGCCAGTTCAGGTAAGACGATCAGGTAGAGATAACATGGAAGGAATCTCATATTCTATGACTCAGTGGTATCCAAAAATGGCTGAGTACGATTACGAAGGGTGGCATGCCGACCCTTATGTAGGTCGAGAATTTCATGGAGTTTGGGGCGATTTTGATGTTAAAATCAGCATAAGAAAAGACCATGTACTTGGTGGAACCGGGTATCTACAAAACCCAGAAGAAGTTGGTTTTGGTTACGAGAAAGTTGGATCAACCGTAAACCCTCCTTTGGACGATAAATTGACTTGGCATTTCAAAGCTCCGCAGGTTCACGATTTTGCATGGGCAGCGGACCCAGACTATTTGCACGGTACGCGGCAAGTTCCTGATGGACCAATGTTGCATTTCCTGTATCAGCCAGATACAACGAGCAGGTGGGATACATTAATGGATTTAACGGTTGAAGCATTTCAGATTCAAAGTGGACTGTTCGGCAAATATCCTTACAAGCAGTTTTCGGTGATTCAAGGAGGAGATGGAGGAATGGAATATCCGATGGCAACTTTGATCACTTCTCATGGTTCGATGGCCGGATTGTTAAGCGTTACGGTTCACGAATCGTTGCACAATTGGTATTACGGAGTGTTGGCCACCAATGAATTAAAGTACTCTTGGATGGATGAAGGCTTTACCACATTTGCCCAATACTTAGTGCTCGATTCCATTTACCGCAAAGGATCTGCAAACCCGCACGAACGCCAAATGAACGGAGTGATAAGCCTTCAGGCCTCTGGATTGGCAGAACCAGCCACCACACATGCTGATCACTATCACACCAACTATGCTTATGGCATCACCAGCTACCACAAAGGGGCGGTATTCTTAAGGCAACTTCAGTACATCGTAGGCAAGAAAAACTTTTGGACAGGTATGACTCGCTACTTCAACGAATGGGGTTTTAAGCACCCGACACCGAACGATTTTATCCGAATTATGGAGAAGATTTCCGGGCTCGAATTGACCTGGTACCTTGATTTATACATCGGCACAACTAAGTTTTCGGATTACGGAATTAAGGATGTTCGCAAGCGGAAAAAAGGCATGGCTACAATCGACCTAGAACGCATTGGCCAAATGCCGATGCCGGTGGATGTGAAGGTTACCGACAAAGACGGAAATGAAACCATGTACCATATTCCGCTTTCAATTATGAGAGGAGAAAAGCCAACGGAAGGAACCACAACAACAGTCGTCTTGCCGGACTGGCCTTGGACTCATCCCGATTACAGCCTCGATTTAGACATCAAGAAACGAAAGGTGAAATCAATTGAGATTGACCCTAGCGTGAGAATGGTTGATATGAACCGAGACAACAACCATTATCCCGAGCTTAAAAAGTAAGATGAAAGAGTCATGTTGAGCGGGCTTAACACACCACCGATTTCCTCAACTTGGAAGGAAAATCATTATTCGGATTCGCAGAATCCCTCATTTCTTTGCGCCTTTGTGTGAAAATATAAACACATGAGATTAACGCATGCGTTGGCTGTAATTGTGATTTTGGGTCTGATTGGATTTACATCCTGTAATCAGTCTTCGAGCGAGAAAAAACCGACCGAAAAGAAAAAGACCAATTCTGGTCCGCAGTTTAAAAAAGAGGGAGTTCTTCATTTTGTAAAAGCTTCTGGTGATACCATTCGCTCTATTGATTTAGAGATTGCACACAGGGAACATGAGCGAACTCAAGGACTCATGCATCGCAGGAGCATGAAGGATACGCAAGGCATGCTGTTCATTTTTGATGATGAATCAATGCGCTCATTCTGGATGAAGAATACGCTAATGGGATTGGACATCATGTACATCAAAGCGAATGGTGAAATCGAAAGCATCGCCAAATACGTGATCCCAAAATCAGAACGCTCCATTCCATCAAAAGGCCCAGCAATGTATGTGCTGGAAGTAGTGGAAGGTTTTACCGACCTGTACGAAGTAGAAGTTGGCGATAGAATTGTCTGGAATGGCGAAGACCAGCCTTGACAAACTCCTGAATCATGAAACTCCGACCGGTTCTAACCGCAATATTCATTCTGATTTTGACCAATAGTTACGGTCAGTCGTTTTACGAGGGCCCAATTCCAACGGAGTATCTGAAACTTCAAGAAACCAGACCGAACATCCGCGATAATGATCTACTAAATGAAGAGATTATTGACTTGGTGGAGGTACAATTGGCAGACTCAATTCTTCTCAAAAAATCAGAACGTCATCGGGTTTTTATTCTTGGATGGGTCATCAACGTTTTTGGCTACAAATGGCGAAGCATCGACATGAGAAAGTCGAAGTACGTGGGCACCACAAAACGTGAAGCACGGGTGCCGAGTGATGATATTCAATTCACGGAATACGATGTAAACATGGACATCTATTCCAATATTGATAAGTACCTAGACTTGGCGTGGTCGGGGCGTGAGTATCAGATGGATATTGGAAAGCAAATGCGAAAGAAGGATACATCGGTTCCACCCTACATCGCTCCCGACAAGAATGGTGACAGAAGACCATATTCGTTGCACTGCGAACTAACTCCGCCTGAAGGATATCGCGCCATGCTAAACGAGAAATTCTACCCGTGCCAGCAACCCAACAGCTTTGCTGCACATGAAAACTTTGGCACTCCTGCCCCAAGTATCGGTTTGTATGGGGCGTTTGTGGCAGACTGTAATCACAGCTGCCACCCAGAGATTCACCCATACGAATGGATTTGGTGGTACGATCTTCATCCCAAACGAGACAGTGAGAAAAACCAGTCTTGGTTTATTGGCATGTTTAAAGAAGGAAGCAATCGTTTTCCACGATGGTCAAAAGGCCCACGAGAAGGAACTATCTCCATTCCTTTTCTGTTTGATGCCGACAAGAATGATAACAGCATTTCGATTGAGCATTTGGTTTTCAGTAAAATGGACACAATTGGCTTAAAGTCAAAATTCAACCTTCCGGATGATGCGTTTACGCTGAGTTTCAAGCAAAAGGAAAAGTCGGTTGCAGGATTTCCAGTAACGCTGAAAATGTCGAACCCGATGACTCGAAATGGTATTCTGGCCTGGTTCAGTGATGTGACCTACGATTCGAAAAGCAGATTGATCTCAGGCAGATTAAATCTTGCTGCCAGAGCAGAGGAGGTGTACACGGCCAAAGTGAGTTTTGAGTAATGTTCTTCCAGTATTTACAGCTCGGATTTAATCACATTACCGACCTAGCAGGGTACGACCACATGCTCTTTCTTCTGGCGCTTGGGGCAAGTTTCCGAGCCAAAGAATGGAGAAGTCTGCTCATTCTGATTACAGCTTTTACAGGTGGACATTCGCTCACACTAGCGCTTTCCGTTCTTAATGTTGTTTCAATTTCTCGAGACTGGATCGAATTCCTCATTCCAATCACTATTCTGTTTACATCCTTGCTCAATCTCTATCGAGCCAAAAAAGTATTGGCCGTTCGAAGAATCAGTGTCGAATATTCCATGGCATTATTCTTTGGTTTGATACACGGGTTAGGCTTCTCAAATTACCTACGAGCGTTGCTGGCAGATGAGTTGCTATTTCCTTTGTTTTCATTCAATATTGGCATTGAATTGGGGCAGATTCTGGTGATATTAATCTTCTTCACCGTTCAGTTTATAGCCAATAGAATTGGTCGGATTCATTCCAAACATTGGAATGTAGCGGTGTCGCTTCTTACAGGAGGCATTTCGCTACTTTTGGCCGCCCAAAGAATACCACTTTTTTCATGAGAAATATTGTTTTGATTGTGATGTTCGGCCTGACCGGACTGAATCTTTTTGCCCAAGAAGCGGAAAACCGTGCTGACGAGAAGTTTGCTCAGTTGTATGATCAGCTTCCAACACCTAATGTTTACCACGCTGCAAGTGGGGCACCTGGGCACGAGTATTATCAGCAAAAAGCTGATTACATAATGGATATTGAGTTGGATGATGAGAAGCAGATCCTTTACGGGACTAGTACGATCACGTACACGAATAATTCTCCGGACGAACTTCCATATCTGTGGTTGCAGTTAGACCAGAATATCCGCGCTCAGAACAGTGACACTCGAAAGACTAAGACGTTCGAAATGTCTGATAAGATGAACGTGAATGACTTCAAAAATGTCGAGAATGATTTTGATGGCGGGTTTAAGATTCAATATGTGAAGGACAACTCAAACAAGGATCTTCCTCATGTGATCAACAATACGATGATGCGTGTTGATCTGCCAAAACCACTTAAGGCGAAAGGCAAGGTGAGCTTGAAAATAAAGTGGTGGTACAACATCAACGACCGAATGAAAATGGGAGGTCGTTCTGGCTACGAGTATTTTGAGAAGGATGACAATTACCTGTACACCATCGCTCAATTCTTCCCGCGAATGTGCGTTTACAACGACCACGAAGGCTGGCAGAATAAGCAGTTTTTGGGCAACGGAGAATTCACACTTCCATTTGGAGATTACAAAGTGAACCTAACGGTACCTGCAGATCATGTGGTCGGAGCAACAGGATTTTGCCAGAACTACAGTTCTGTTTTAAGCCCAAAACACTTGGATTTATTCAATCAAGCGAAGGACGCAGACGAGCCTTTGGTGATCATCACACAAGACGAAGCGGAAGAGAACGAAAAGGAAGGAACGACTGAGAAAAAGACGTGGACGTACAAGGCGAGCAACGTGAGAGATTTTGCTTTTGCTTCTTCCCGAAAGTTTGTTTGGGATGCGATGGGCGTAGAAATCGGTGGTAGAAAGGTGATGGCCATGTCTTACTATCCAAAGGAAGGAAACCCACTTTGGGAGCAATACTCTACAAGAGCAGTTGCCCAAACGCTTAGAACGTACAGTAAGCACACAATTGATTATCCGTACCCGGTGGCTATCTCGGTACACGCCAAGAGCATCGGCATGGAGTATCCGATGATCTGTTTCAACTTTGGTAGACCAGAGGAGGATGGAACGTATTCTGAGGAAACCAAGAACCGAATGATTATGGTGATCATTCATGAGGTAGGACACAACTTCTTCCCAATGATTATCAATTCTGATGAGCGACAATGGACGTGGATGGACGAAGGCCTGAACACGTTTACGCAGTATTTAACAGAGCGAGAATGGGACAAGAATTTCAAGTCGAGACGTGGCCCAGCACATAAAATCACTGATTACATGAGCGGTAGCCAAGGCGACATGGTTCCGATTATGACCAACAGCGAAAGCTTGATCCAATTTGGAAACAATGCTTACGGAAAGCCAGCTACAGCCCTAAACATTCTTAGAGAAACGGTAATGGGCCGAGAGCTTTTCGACTTTGCATATCGTGAATACAGCCGCAGATGGGCGTTCAGACATCCATCTCCAGCGGATTTTTTCCGCACTATGGAAGATGCATCTGCAGTCGACCTAGATTGGTTCTGGAGAGGTTGGTTTTACACAACAGACAATTGTGATCAAAGCTTGGATGGTGTGAAATGGTTTAAAGCGGACACGAAAGACCCCGCAAAAGAAAACACACGAAAGAAAGAGGAAGCAGCAAACGAGAAGGAGCACATCACTACGATCAGAAATAAAGACGTGAAAACGGTTGCCGATAATGATCCAAAATCGCGAGATTTCTACTACGATTATGACGCGCACAAAACCACAATTCTTGATGTTGAGGATTATGAGAAATACAAGAAGAAGATGGGCAAGTCGAGTGATTTAATCGATCCCGATAAGAACTATTACCAAGTTGACTTGAGCAATGTGGGAGAGTTGGTTATGCCCGTAATTCTGGAGTTGGAGTTTACCGATGGATCACGTGAAGAGCATAGAATTCCTGCTGAGATTTGGAGGAGAAATGACAAGAAGGTCAGCAAGGTTTTCGTAACCGAAAAGGAGCTAGTTAGAGTTGCTCTTGATCCACATTTGGAAGTTGCCGATGTTGATAGAGGCAACAACTATTGGCCAGCACGAGCAGAACCAACACGGTTCGAATTGTTCAAGGATGCAAAAAAGCCTGAGAACACGATGCAGCGTGATCGCAGGGCAAAGAAGAAGGCCGAGAAGTAATTAGGAAGGACTAAAAATTCGGCTGGAAGACCTCAATTTTAAGGTCATCCACCTGATAGTTTCCGCCACCTTGGTTCCAAACATAGATCTTGATAGGATCATTGATTGACCGCACCTCAGGGGTGAGGTAATCCTTCGATAAGCTAGCCCATTCGCCAACGTTTAGCGCTTCTTTGGGCCAATTGTGAGCGACATACTTATAGGGCTTGTCTTTGTGGCTGAAATGCATAACAATAGCAGGTGTTGTCGATTCGATACTATCCATTTTCAATACCATTGCCGTTACTCTTACCCAAGCATGATTCTTTGAAGTAAGTTGACCGAATGGGCGTTCTTCAGCTGGAGAGAACAGGTTTTCAGAACTTAAAGTGATCACACCACCTTCCTGATCTTCAAATGTTCTGAGGACCCATGGAGTTTGCGTGTATCGTTCTGGTCGGTCTAATATCTCGCCATCCAGCGTGAAGGCCCGTTTAACAAGCAAGAGGTCACGGTCTTCTTCATTCACAGTTGTCTTGCCGAAAGTTTTGAAATAGTACGCTTTGGACATACGGCCAGAATCAATCACCCCGATATTGAATTGATAGGTCTGAAAAAGATTCAAGACAACCAAGCAGCCCATTACCGTGATTCCATATGCTTTAACCCTTGGCTTTTCCCAAATCCATTTTAGCATGTACCCCATAGGTATGAGCAGCAAAGCATAGACGGGAATCATAGATCGGGAACTAAAACTTCCACCAGCATACCACCAACACGACCAGCTCGAAACAACCCATAAATCAACTAAGAAGAATACCAGAAACCCTAAAAAGAGCTTTGCTTGTTTTTTTCTCAGCATGAAAAGACCAAGAACTGCCAAAATCATAATTGGCGTATAAATGAACCATCCCTTCCTAAAGCTGAACAAGAACTCTAACGTGTAAGGATTGAAGAATTCGAAGCCTTCTCCCGGATTGTCATAGGCGTAATGAAACCAGTTTCCAGTGGCGTTCTTCCAATAAATAAACTGTGGCGCAATGCCAATTAAACCTCCGAAAACGGCATTCAATACATGGGAGAAATTGGCTTTCACCAAAGTGATTTTGGCTTTAAAACTATCCCGACCGGTAATGCCATATAGGATTGGAATTAAAATTAAAAGGGCTTCAGTTGGGCGTACTATGGTGAGTAAACCCAAAGAGAGGCCCAATAAAAAACCCATATTCCAACGAGGCCGTTCGTGCCATTCAATGGTGGCCCAAAAAATCAAAACATAAAGAGAAAAGGCCAAGTTGTGTGAAAGAAGAATCCCAAATAGCCCAACCATTTGTAGGAAATTGGTTCCTAAAACAAGAAGCAATAAAAGCGTTGCTGTCATTGCCTCTGAGAAGTATCTCAGCAGGACCTTTCTTAAAAGCGATAAGCCAATGCAGACATACAGTAGCGCTCCCCAGGAAATAATGTATTGATAAGGTGGAGAAAAACCATCTGCGGCATATCCCAATATTGGTGCAATCCAATGGGCAATAAAAAAGAATGGTGTGAAGAAAATGGCCATGCCCATGCTGTACTTTATCACCCATTTTCCGCTTTCCATCTTGTACAATTGGTACAGGGTGGATGATGGCTCGTACTGAGCTATAATGGAGTCGAGCCAACTTTGATCTTGAAGGAATAAATCACCGTAAATGAAATGTGCCGGTAGATACAAGTAGTATCCGAACACATCCCAAGTCAGGGCTCGATCGGGCGGAAACGCCAGAAGGAGCGAAATAAAAACCACGAAAATCAGCAGTAGTGCGTAAAGTGACCATTTGCGGTTCATGCCCGAAAAGTAGCCAAAAGAAGCATTTCAAGGCGACTATCTTTGTCGTGTGAAACGAGCTTCTTCCATCATCATCATTCTGGCTTTGAGTTTTGTTGCCACGGCAATTCATGACTTCCATGTTTCAATCACCAAAATCGACCTTAATCCTGAGACGAAGAAATTGGAGGTGATGATAAAGCTGTTTACCGATGATCTTTCTACAGCGCTTGACGCCTTTACCGGTAAAGCGCTGAACCTCGGAACTCAGAAGGAGCCACCTTCGGCCAATGACGAACTCAAGAAATACGTTGAGTCTGGATTTGAAATCACCATTAACGGCAAACCCGTAGTTCTAAATTACCTCGGAAAGCAACAAGAAGATGACGCCACATGGGTGTATCTGGAATCGGGCAAACAGGGAAAGGTCAAACAAGTAGAAGTCGTCAATTCCCTTTTGACAGAAAAGTTTGATGACCAAGCCAATTTGATTAATCTAAATGTTAATGGAGACAAGGAAGCCTTGACATTGAGAAAGGGGAAGACCAGCGGATCAGTTATTTTCGAGTAAAGCAGAGCCAGATCAGCGATTGAGATGCTGACGTAATCGACCTGAGAACTCCTTTGAGAAAAGTTTAGCTCCTTGTTCGTTCAAGTGGTAGTTATCCGCAAAGAATTTTTTGTCAGCACGCAAGTCCATATTGCGCATATCCCAAAATACAACATGCTCGTGTTGCGAAGCAACCTCAGTATAAAAAGCAACAATGTCATTAACTTGATGATTTGGAGCATTAGCGCCATTATCAAACTCAGGAGAATAGCATAGAACTAAGTCCACATCATTCAGTTTGCAGTCATTCAGTAATTCGCTCAACAGCGTTTTGCCTAGTTTAAAGTCGCTTTCATCAAGGGGAAAGTTGTTAATTTTTTCTTCTCCTGTGAAGTCTTGATTTTTGTACTTGTGCCCTTTGTAAAGGTCGTATGGATTACGAGGAGCATGGTCAAGAAAGGCCCCGATTGCGTCTTTAATAAGTTTCCATTGTCCGTGATATCGGTACATTGGAATGTATCTATCCTGCCAGAGTTTTGTGTCTATTAACGAAAGAGGCTCAAAGAAATAGGACTCATGCAGATATGGCAAATAGCGCTCTTTTTCGAAAAGTGTTTTGCGTTTGCCAAAACTTAAATATTCGACATTTTGAACGACCACTTTTGGCAATTCATTGTTGAGAATTAGGTTTTTCCAAATAGCAAACTGCATGGATTGGCAGCCACCATCAATGGCCAGGTTGTAGCAAGAAAGGGAGGTAGAGTCTTCAATGATAGCTGGGTCATAGTGAACGAAAGCTCTTGACGAGCCCAAGACTACGATGTCCGATTTTAACTCACCATTATGGGCTCGCTCAAAGTCAGCATAATAGTACTCCTCCGAAGCACGAAGCTGATCCGAAACTGCCAATTCAATCACCTTGAGTAAACCCAAGGTTGCCAAAATGAACACCGATATCCTAAATAAAAACCGCCCCATCAGAATTGGAAATAAATGAAAGTGGAGGCTTCATTTGGCATAGCAATCACGGTGGCAATAATGAGAGCAACATAAAGAACATACCTGGAAATCGTAGGGAGTGTTCCACGTCCCTCAAGCTTAGCCAGAGTGAGGCCATGTGGTTGAGTTCTGCCAAGCCATTCAAATAACATCAGAACAGCTATTCCAGCCAGAGTCAGGTAGACGCCTTCCCAGTAAATGAAGTTGTACGTGTCGACAACCGCTGCCTTCGAGTATATGTCAGAGAAAAGGTGAATAAGGTAGTCCGTTCCCTGACCGACATCTTTGGCACGGAAGTACACCCAAGCGATAAGCGTAAGTCCAAAAGTGGTGGCCATTTGAAAGGCCTCTCTAATACCTGGAAACAACTTTCCTTCAGCAACCGTGTCGAGATTCGATCGATTCTTTTTTCCGATTATCAGCGGCAAGATATATAGGGCGTTTAATCCACCCCACACAACGAATGTCCAGTTCGCGCCATGCCACAGGCCGCTGACCAAAAAGATGGCAAATGTGTTGCGAACACGCATCCACTGACCACCCCGGCTACCTCCTAACGGGATGTATAAATAATCTTTAAACCACGTGCTTAGAGAGATGTGCCAGCGCCTCCAGAACTCTGCAATATCTCTTGAGAAATAGGGAAAGTTGAAGTTTCGCATCAAATTAATGCCGAAAAGGCGGGCAGTTCCAATCGCAATATCAGAATAGCCAGAAAAATCACCGTAAATCTGAATGGCAAAAAGGAATGCTCCTAGAATTAATGTGGGCCCAGACTGTATCGTATGGTCTGCAAAAATGTCGTTTACATAGATGGCACAATTGTCAGCAATGGCCACTTTTTTGAAAAACCCCCAAAGTATTTGTCGGCACCCATCAACAGCAATAGCGTAGTTGAATTCTCGGTTCTTTTTGAATTGTGGCAATAGGTTTACCGCCCGTTCAATTGGGCCTGCAACCAGCTGGGGGAAGAAGCTCACAAAAGTTAGAAACGCCAGCAGATCCTTGGTTGGAGTGATTTTATGACGATAAACATCTATGGTGTAGCTGAGCGTTTGAAAAGTATAAAAGCTGATCCCTACGGGAAGCACAATACTGAGGGTGGTAAACTCAAGCTCAAGACCAAGAACTGAACAGCTTTCAACCAAGCTATCCATAAACCAGTTGTAATATTTAAAAACAGCCAGAAGACCCAGATTAAGACCAAGACTTGCCGTTAAAAGCCATTTTCGAGAGCTCAGTTTTTGCTCTCGAATTAATCGTTGCCCGATGAAAAAATCAGCCAAAGAACTCAAGGCAATAAGCGATAAGAACCGCCAATCCCACCATCCGTAGAAGATGTAGCTTGAGGTGAGAAGGATAAAATTTTGGGCGGTTTGCCTTTTGCTGCCCACCATCCAGTATATCGCAAAAACGATAGGTAGGAATATCAGAAACTCTATGGAGTTGAACAGCATAAGTTGGCAGCAATAGAGCTACAAAGAAAACATTCCCGAATGATTGGGTAGTTAAGTCCTATTTCACAGCGGAATGTTTCCGTGCTTCTTTTTAGGAAGGTTTCGAACCTTGTTTTGAAGCATGCTAAAGGCACGGATAAGCTTTTTTCTCGTTTCTGATGGCATGATAACCTCGTCAACGTATCCACTTTCAGCAGCTCTATATGGATTCGCAAAGTGATTCAAATATTCATCTTCCCGTTCCTTCAGTTTTGCTGCCGGATCATCTGCCGATTTTATCTCATTTCTGAAGATAATTTCAGCCGCTCCTTTTGCCCCCATCACAGCAATTTCGGCACTTGGCCATGCATAATTCATGTCCGCGCCAATGTGCTTGGAGTTCATTACGTCATACGCGCCACCGTAAGCTTTTCGGGTGATGACTGTAATTCTTGGTACACTCGCTTCACAGAAAGCGTAAAGCAATTTTGCGCCATTGGTGATAATGCCGTTCCATTCCTGATCTGTTCCAGGCAAGAAGCCAGGCACATCTTCAAAAACCAAAAGAGGTATGTTGAAACAGTCGCAGAACCGCACAAATCGACCAGCTTTGGTTGATGCATTGATGTCCAAAACACCAGCGAGAATTGCTGGCTGATTGGCAACTATGCCAATGCTTCTTCCTCCTAAACGAGCAAGACCAACAACAATGTTGTCTGCAAAGTCCTTGTGTACTTCCATAAAAGAATCCGCATCAATAACTTCAGTGATTACATCTCGAATGTCGTACGGTTGATTCGCGTTTTCTGGGATGATTGAGTCCAGCTTTTCGCGCTTTTCTTCTGTTGGCTGGTAATCTTCGAATGGCGGTTCCTCTTCACAGTTTTGCGGAACATAACTCAACAATCGCTTTATGTTATCGATACACTCCACGTCATTTGCCCAAGAGAAATGAGTGACGCCACTCTTTACACTATGAGCAGATGCACCACCTAAATCCTCACTTGATACATCCTCGTGGGTAACTGTTTTAACCACGTTGGGGCCGGTAACAAACATGTAGCTCGAATCTTCCACCATCATGATGAAATCTGTTAAGGCAGGAGAGTAAACAGCGCCACCTGCACATGGTCCCATAATGGCCGAAATCTGAGGAACAACACCACTGGCCATTGTGTTTTTGTAGAAGATGTCGGCATATCCGCCAAGCGAAACAACACCTTCCTGAATTCTAGCACCGCCAGAATCGTTCAAACCAATTACAGGTGCACCATTTTCCATGGCTAGGTCCATAATTCGGCAGATTTTTTTGGCGTGCATTTCGGCCAATGACCCACCAAATACAGTAAAATCTTGAGCGAAAACATAGACCAATCGCCCATTAACGTTGCCGTACCCGGTAATTACACCATCACCCAAAAACTTTTGTCGATCTAAACCGAACTCGTGAGATCGGTGCGTAACGAACATTCCAATTTCCTCAAAACTTCCTTCATCCATTAGAAAATGAATCCGCTCTCGGGCGGTCAACTTTCCTTTTCCGTGTTGAGACTCGATGCGTTTCTCACCTCCACCTTCTAAGGCTTTTTCCTTCTTGCTCTTAAGTTCTTCGTACTTGTTCATGTTCGAATCTGTTTAGGTCAGATGGTGCTTTTAAATTGCTCAAGAAAACGAATGTCATTCTCGAAATACATCCGTAGGTCTTTCACTTGATATTTAAGCATGGCCATTCGCTCAATGCCCATTCCAAATGCAAACCCAGAATATTCTTCAGGATCAATATTGCAGTTTTTCAAAACATTGGGATCTACCATGCCGCAACCCAAAATCTCCAACCAACCAGTTCCTTTGGTTATTCTGTAATCAGCCTCAGTTTTAAGACCCCAATAAATATCTACTTCAGCGCTGGGCTCGGTAAAAGGGAAGTAAGATGGTCGTAACCGAATCTTGGTTCCTTTTCCAAAATACTCTTCAGCGAAATAGAGGATGGTTTCTTTCAAGTCCGCAAAAGACACGCCTTTATCGATGTACAATCCTTCAATTTGATGAAAGATGCAATGAGCTCGAGCTGAGATTGCTTCGTTTCTAAAAACACGTCCAGGGGAGAGTGTTCTTATTGGTGGTTTCTCACCTTCCATCACACGTACTTGAACACTTGACGTGTGCGTTCTCAATGCAATATCAGGATCCTTTTCGATGAAAAAAGTGTCTTGCATGTCCCTAGCCGGATGTTCCGGAGGGAAATTTAAAGCGGTAAAATTGTGATGATCGTCTTCTATTTCTGGCCCTTCGGAAAGAGTAAACCCGATTTTTTTAAAGATTGCTATAACGTCCTGCTTCACGATGGAAACGGGATGACGTGAACCCAACTCCATGGGAAAACCAGGTCGAGTTAGATCTTGATCTTGAGCGACACTTCGGCCTTTCGAATCACCGGATTCGGAAGTTTTGAATCGCTCCTCCGCCAGGGATTTTAGAGCATTAAGTTGTTGGCCAAACGCCTTTTTTTGATCGTTCGGAACGTCTCTAAAAGCAGCAAACAAATCTTGTATCAATCCCTTTTTAGAAAGGAATTTCAAACGGAACGCTTCTTTCTCTTCCGCACTCTTGATGATCGCTTGATCGATCTGGCTTTTTATTTCCTCTAATTTCTGCAGCATCGTATAATAAAAAAGGCCGGTAGCTGCGCTACCGACCTGCAAAGTTGGAATAATTCGTTGATCATTTCTTCACAACGCTCACAATCATTTTGATGTCCTTAACGGGCTTGTTTTGTACGCCTCCAATGGTGCTGGTTTGCGTTGCAGCAATCTTGTCAACAACATCAAGGCCTTCGATTACTTCACCAAAAACAGTGTATCCGCCATCAAGGTGGGGAGTACCCCCGCTTTCTGCATAAACCTTTTTATGCTCGTCTGTGTATTTAACACCGCTTCTGGCGGCCATTTGGTCTAGTTGGTCAGCTGGTGTCTTACGTCCTTGCACGATGTAGAATTGAGAGCCAGAAGATAATTTTTGAGGGTTGTTGGTTCGAGCCGCAGAAAGGGCACCTTTTTTATGAATGAATTGAGGCAAGATTTCAGCCGGAATCTGTGGGCGTCCATCAATGGTTTGCATGTTGGCATCGCCTCCACCCTGAATCATAAAGTCTTTAATTACACGATGAAAGATTGAACCGTTGAATTTTCCGCTTTCAGCCAGTTCCAGAAAGTTATCCCTGTGGCCAGGTGTTTCATTGTAAAGCTCACACTTAATATCGCCAAAATCGGTTTTTATCAAGATGATTGGATTGGCGTCTTGTGCAAAACTGCAGCTCGCAGCAATAAGGATTGTAATAACGAATGATGAGATTCTTTTCATTTTAGAAATCAATAACGAGGTTAGTAAATGGCTAGCAATGATAGCAAATAGAATGCCGACTGAAAAGCATCATTGCCATTAGCAAACCGTCTGATTTAAGTAAACACCAAAGTATAGAATGCGATTTCTTACCTTTGGATTCAGATTCTATTAAAATGAGAAAGTCAGTTTTCAATATTGTTATTCCATTTCTACTTCTATCAATGGTGATTGGCCTTGGCAGCTGTAAAAAAAACCGGGAGGTTAAAGCCACAATTACTGTTTTGCACGATACGATTGAACCGGTTGGTCAGGACACGGCTGGTCTGCTCATTTTTGACACAATTACTGGTCCTGTGAACGGTGCGCAAGTACGAATGTGGTCAGACAGAATTGGATCTTTGATTGATACCACGTTCGAAACAAATTCAAGTGGCCAAGCCGATTTTGAATTTGATCAAGTCGCGATACTTAGAATGTCGGTTACGTTTTTCAGCACAGAAATCGATGCCGGATACGTTATTCTGGAAGAAGGAGAGGTTGTAGAAAAGACTGTCAACCTTGACGAGTTTTAATCAGTTGATTAATTCTGCGTTCTTGAAGTATTCAATAATTGCCTCTTTCATCAATTTACTTTGAGCTTTTGCGGATAGGCTTGGCATTTTACTAATGCTTTTCCAGTGCGGCCAGCCTTCTGCATCCATTCCTTCATACTCGTAGTAACCGTAATGCGAAAGCAACCGGCAAATAGCTACGTGCATTAACTCCATTTTTTCCTGCTTCTTGAAATTGCGGTAGCCTTGGCCTAATTCCTGCACCCCTACCAGAAAGATAACCGCGTCAAGATCTAACCCGCCTCCAAACGTTGGTTCTAGACTTTTAAGTAGTTCACCCCAAGATTTCTGTAATTCAAGATCATTCTCCTCCATGGCACAAAATTAGAAGGGAACTTCACATTTCTTTAATCCTATACTTTTGCAACCGCCTAAGTTTGCCACTTACCTAATTTGAAATGCTAAACGTGAAGTTGAAACAAGTACTTGTAGCGCTAATGGCTATAGCCATTCTGCCGCTGACATCTCAAGGTCAAGCTACCGGACCAAAAATGGATATCGTATTCATGCTGGATATATCTGGCAGTACAGGCGGAATTCTCACTTCGGTTAGAAGCAAATTATGGGAAATTCAAAATGAGATAGCCCGATTGGAGCCACAGCCCGACTTCAGGTTTGGTTTGGTTTGCATGGG
>JBLFWJ010000029.1:0-25511 GCA_047611425.1 Bacteroidia bacterium
CGTTCAAAGGAAGTGCGGTGGTCGTGGCAGGGACACCCGAAATAAAAGAAGAGAGAACCACCGAAAACGGTCATCGAATCGTTCCTCATCTATCGGCTAATCAGCTTCAAGAATTAATGTCAAAAGCGAAAGTGGTTTTGTCGAGATCGGGCTATTCCACGGTAATGGATCTTTCGGTAATAGGAGGGAAGGCCATTTTTGTTCCAACTCCGGGCCAAACAGAGCAACAGTACTTGGCCAACTTATTTCATGCTGAAGGCCTTCATTTAAAGGCGAAACAGAACAGTTTGAATCTTCCTGAGTTGCTAAAACAGGTTGAAGCCTTCAAAGGATTCGAGCCAACCGCCTGTTCCATATTCAAGGATGCCGTTAAAGAATTCGTAGAAAGCTGTTGATCATGCTTTCATTAAAGTAAACGAGAATGTGGTTCCTGATCGTTCCTCGGTTGAGCTTCTCACGTTTATGGTCTGTTCGTGTGCTTCAAGAATGTGTTTCACAATGGCAAGACCTAGCCCTGTGCCACCTTTATTACTTGTTCTTGCTTTGTCTACCCGATAGAATCGCTCAAATAATCTTGGAATGTGTTCCTGTTCAATTCCTCTGCCGTTGTCCGCGACCTCGCACAAAATGTGCTTGTCCATGTCGAAAAACCGAAGGGTAATCTTGCTTCCTTCTCCGCTGTAATTGATTGAGTTATCCATTAGATTGGTATAAACCTGAACAATCATATCACGATCCGCCTGTACCATTATTTGCCTGTCGTAGCTCTGGTCAAACTTGATTGAAACTTGACTCTTTTCTGCTTTCGATTCTAGTTGATCAAGGACTCCTTCTGCCAATTCAGCAATATTCAGTTTTTCCATGTCAAGTTCCAAAACGCCCGATTCCATTTTGGTAATCGCTTCTAAGTCCTTCACAATGCTGATCATTCGTTCAACACTTTTATCGGCCCGATTCAGGAACTTTCGGTTTACGTCCTCATCCTCCAATCCTCCGTCCAATAGTGTATGTACATAACCTTGAATGTTGAATATTGGAGTTTTTAATTCATGGGCAACATCGCCAAGAAACTCCCTTCTATATTCTTCCCTGCGCTTTAATTCATCAATCTCCTTACTGCTGTCTTCGGCCCAAGAAAGAACCTCTCGATTTACCGTGTCAAGCACATCTTCTTTAAAATCTAATTCCTTGGTAGAAACGCTGGTTTTGTTGCTGTGTATGGTTTTGTAAATGATTTTAATCTTGTCGTGAATGAAGCGTTCAACGGCATATCGAAGTAGAAAATAAGTGGCAATAAACCCGATTATAGGCCCAACCAAAAGCAGCCAATAATTGAATTGACCGTTGGTGAAAACGAGAAGAAGGAAAATCATTCCAGCCATAATCACCGAAACGGTGGAGGCGGTGAAAAGGGCAATTTTTCTAGGTGTATTGAAGGGAGATTCGGCCATGTTGGCTATTCAGCTTCCAGTTCAAACTTGTACCCAACTCCTTTTATGGTCTTAATCGTTTTGTTGCCGAATTTCTCGCGGAGTTTTCGCACGTGAACGTCTATCGTTCTTTCTCCTACCACGACATCATCGCCCCAAACGCGAGATAGAATTGTGTCTCGGTTGAAGACATGTCCCGGTCTCGATGCAAATAGAACCAACAACTCAAATTCCTTCTTAGGTAGGTCGAGTGATTCACTATTGAATTCCACGGTGTAACGATCGAGATCAATCTTCAATCCATCTATTTCAATTCGGTCTGAGGATACGGCTCCTTTGTCTGCACCTCTTCGAAGGAGTGCTTTAACTCGACTAACGAGAACTCGAGGCTTAATTGGTTTGGTAATGTAATCGTCTGCTCCTGCTTCAAACCCGGCAATTTGAGAGTAGTCTTCGTTACGGGCTGTCAAAAATGCAATGATCGTATTCTGCATTTCACGCATTTCACGAAGTTCCACACAGGTTTCAATGCCATCACGTTCTGGCATCATAACGTCCATCAGAATTAAGTCTGGCCTAAGTTGAACCGCAACTTCCAACGCTTTATTACCTGAATTGGCCGTGGCAACTGAAAAACCTTCTTTTTTCAGATTGTATTCTAGAAAATCGAGAATGTCCTGTTCGTCATCTACAATCAGTATGTCAACCTTTTTTCCCATGGATCTAGTCTTCTAGAAGCTCCAACTTCACTTCGTCTACCTTGGTGTTATCAGCCTCTAAAATGGTGAACTTGAACTTGCCTATCACAATTACTTCCCCTTTTTCTGGAATACTCTGATATTCGGAAACGATAAATCCGCCAAGCGTTTCATACACTTCTGATTCCGGTAAGGCAAGGTTGTATTTATTGTTCAGGTGGTCGATTTCAATTCTCGCTGAGAATCTAAAGACATTCTCGCCAAGTTCCTCAACTACAAAATCTTCTGAATCGTGTTCGTCTTCAATTTCTCCGAATATTTCCTCAACAATATCCTCAACGGTAATCATTCCTGAGGTGCCGCCAAACTCGTCAACCACGACAGCAACGCTACGTTGTTGTTGACCAAATAAAGTTAGCAAATCCTTTGCCTTCATTGTTTCTGGAACAATGCCAATAGGCCTCACTATTGATTTGATGTTCTTTGGATTTCGAAACATCTCGAATGAGTGGACATATCCAATCAGGTTGTCAATATTGTCTCGGTAAATCAGGATTTTAGATAGTCCTGTTTCAATGAACGACTTACGAACGTTCTCCAATTCAGCATCGATGTCCGTGGCAATAATCTCCGTTCTAGGAACCATGCACTCCCGAACTTTCACCTCCGTAAAGCTCAATGCATTCTTAAAAATCTTAACCTCGTTCTCCTCTTCCGATTCATCTTGGTTGCCGGTATATTCATGAACGTAGTGATCGAGGTCAGTATGTCCGAAAGTGGTTGCTTCTTCCTGGGTTCTGGTCTTTAGGAGATTGCCCAAAAGCTTCTCCGAAAACAGGCTGATAAGCCAAACAACGGGCTTTAAAAAGAAGAAGAACAACTGGGCAGGAAATGCGAAGAGCGTTAGCATTCGATTTGGATCCAATCGGAATAGCGCTTTTGGCAAAAACTCCGCAGTAACCAGAATGATAATAGTTGAAATAACCGTTTGGATTAATAATATAGTAATCGCGTTGGAGCCAATTACCCGTTCGATAGTTGGCTCGAGGATAACCGCCATTAGCATTCCATAAACCACAAGGGCAATGTTGTTGCCAATGAGCATCGTGGAGATGAATTTTCCCGGATTATCGTTAAAGTTGGAAATGATGATGGCTGTTCGATTACCTCGCTTCTTATCAATCTCGATTTTAAATCGATTGGCAGAAACAAAGGCTATCTCCATTCCCGAGAAGAATCCAGAAAGAAGAATACAGGTCAGAACCCAGATTAGTTCCATTAATTAGCTATCAGGTTTATCTGAAGATTCATCAGATCTAATCCTTTGTCTCCTTCGGACTGAATACAAAACACCGGCTAAGAAAGTGCCTAAAAGCAACATTTTGCTTTCGGTATTATCGATGCCTTTTTCGTTGATTGTATACGCGGCCATTCCGAGGCAGACAAGGCCAAATACCAACCAGAGCGTTTCCAGAATTTTAAGTGTTTTATTCATTTTTCATTTCAATAACGCCACTAATCTTTTTGATGGTGTACTTGCTGAAATCCTCATTGGCTTCTAGTCCATGACCATAGATCACTTCATCTTCAGTAGTAATAGTTACAAACTCATCTGTGAATATACGATGGTGTTTCTTGCTCCACGATAATTCTTCGGTATTGAGTCGCTCACCTTTGCTGTTAATTACTACAACATCATTGCGAGCTACCATCACATCTTTCTTCTCGAAAGAAATTGCGTAGTTGGCAGTTAATTCTGATTCAATGCCACCGCTGCGCGAATAAAACCATACATGAACTCCCTTCGGTAGCTCCAAGTAGGGGTCTTCTCCAGCAAAATGGAGTAGTCGAAGGGCATCGACTTTTACCTTTGCTCGCGCAGAATCTGTGTAAGTGAGTTGCGCGTTCACTTCTTCAACTACCGGTAAAGTCATGGGCTCAACTATGGCGGCTACCTCCTTCATGTCGTTAACACAGGCCGACAAAAAAGCAAGAAGGCAAAGAGGCCAAAACCTCTTTGCCTTGCAAAGTTCTATTCTTAAATATTGCACTACCATTATTGGAAACGAGCGGTGGTGGTCACACCAATCCATCCGCCAACAGTTACCGAAGCACCTTTTTCAATGCTGTAGAAGAAACACTTCTCCTGTGTTGGGAATGCTGCATTGCACTTCCCAAGTCCGGTATTAGCCTTACCCGCTACACTTGAATCGGTGTTCTTGGCTTTAGAATACATATCAGCAGCAGCCCAGTATCCGTAAGCTTGGTCACATTCATTCGATCCACAGGATCTTGCCGTTGCGTAATACATATCTGCAATCAAGATGTATGGTTCTCCCCAGCCCGGCTTCAAAGAAGCTGCCTTATTGCTCGTGGTTCTTGCTGCCGCATATTGCTTTGCGTGATACTGCAAGTTGGCCAGCTTGAACGTGTAATCTGCCTTTGTTTCATTGTCAACAGCTAGGTCGGCTGCTTCCGTGATAAACGTCTTTGCAGTTCCATAATCTTTCTTTTTAACGTATCCTTCATACAAACCGTAGGCCGCATCAGCAGATGGATCAACTTTATAAAGTAATTCGCTCGCCTCCAAGAAGAATGGATCAGAAGTACACTTACGCTTAGTCATGAACTTTACAACCTTTAAAAGCAAGACAGAATCGCCTGGATTAGCTGCGATTTTCGGCTTGTTCAATGCGATGTATGATTCACAATCTGCAATCTTCTCAAAATTACTGTTTACTATGTCTTTCGCTTTTTGATAATACTTCTTGGTTTTCTCTTCACCGTCAGTAAGATTATGGTCAATCACGGGTATTATCTTATCGTAAAGATCAAAGACAACGTCTCGTTCAATCACCTTTGATTTAGCCATCTTTAACGAAGATTGGAATAAACGGATGCATGAATTGGCTTCCATTTTATTCCCAAGAAGATCTAGTGCTTTATTCAATGTTTCATATGCCACCTGAGGATCGTCATACATACTATATTGATCCATACCTTTTCTGCCAAGAACAAATCCTTCTTGACCGAAATGCTCAATCCGCATGTCGTAAACCAGCATCATGGTGTCACGAAGAGCATTCCATCGATCAGAACCCTCTTCTTCCTTCTCCATCATATGTGCTACAAGCTTGGTTCCATTCAGGTAGATGTTTTTGCTACCCTTTGGGCAAATAGCCAAAGCAGCCCTCCATCCTGGTAGGGCATCATCGTAATTCTTTTGCTTGAAGTATTCCCGATAAAGTGAGATGTTCATCTTGCATTTATCAGGATCAGGTCCGAATTTGTCATCGTCCTGTGCAACTGAGGTAGATGGCAAAGTAAAGGCCATCATTGCAATTAGAAAAAGTGATCTGGTTATCAATTTTGTTGAAGTAAATAATTTCATCGCTGGATCAGTTGTATTTACGTTTAAAGAACCACATGTCATTGATAGCGAATCCTAGTTTCAGATTTACGTATTGCTCCGTGAGGTGACCAAGGCTGGAATTTCCTCTTTGGCCGAATTCAGCTGCAATATTTATCATAGATGTTACCAATGGTCCGCTACTAGATCTATGTCTTATCGGGTATCCCATTCCAACTGTTATGCCATACTCAGCAACTTGTGTTCCTTTTGAGATAATTGGAGAGTTGGAATAAAAGCCACCCACCCGGTAATTCATCTTTTTAAAGTAATTCCAGAAACCTCGTTGAGTGTTTCCAGGACGTAATTCAATACCTGCAGTTAAGCGCCAAGAATCGGTAAGGTTTGTATCTGCCAGCCCATCAACTCCTCGGTACTGACTCCAGGAATCAGAATTAAATTGTACGCCAAATAGCCATTTGTCTTTTACAACATAAGTCAAACCGGCACCTACTTTTAAGGGCATTCTCACACTTCCATCTATTGAAGACTCTAATGGTATCGAATCCTTTGGATTGTCAGTTCCTGTTGTAAAGAGATGATATGTAATTGCGGAATATTCCTCCGATGCCTGTATGTTCCAAGTTGGGGAACCGTTAATACCGATAACTAGTTTCGAATCTTTAATCTTCAACGCATACTGCAGACCAAAATCCATATAAACGCTACCTACTTGAGTATTGATTTCATGCTTAGTGTTAAAATAACCAGCTTGATTAAACTCTTTTCTTTTAATTCTTTTTGCACCTCCAAACAGGTAGTTAAAATTGAATCCCAAACTCAACCCTTTATATACCTTGAAAGCACTTCCCACGAAGAAGCGGTTTATGCCACCTTTTCCTTCAAAGACATTGCTGATTTTAACGGTGTCATTTTCCAGACCGATAAAATTGGAAGATCTTGAAGTACGATAGTTAATGGAAGTCATAGGGCGTAGACCGAAGGCAGCCTTCCACCATTTTGTAACCGGAAAACCGAACGACAGATAAGCCAAGTTTGCCTTGTTTACATTTTCGGTTCCACTAACATCCGCTAATTGGGCCAATGTCCAAGTTGCCCCAACATCAAACACTACCTTCTGGCTATCCATGTAAGCATAGGACGCAGGGTTCATGTAATTGAGTGTGCGGGATTCTTGATCGTCCAAAGCAACGTTAAGCCCTCCAAGCCCACTTGAGCGAATGGTGCCGTTGTCAATTTCGTTTCCGAGTTTAAAACCTGAGTAGGGTGAGTCGTTGCCTGGCTGAGCCAAGGAGGTAAAACTAGATAGCAAGGCCGCCAACAGGAACCCTGAGCTAAGATTAATTCGACTGATTGAAAAGTATGATTTCATTGAGTCCGTGCAGGACGAGTAAAGGGTGCGCAAAGATGGTAGTTTTAAGTGCTTTATCAAAGTGGGGTAAATCACCCCCTGTCATTATTGTTATTAGATCGGGGAACAACGCCTTAGAACGCTCGATCATTGCCTCAATTTCACATTCTATTCCAAGTTGAACTCCATTGATGATGGCCTCTTCTGTGGATCGCCCGAAATCCGAATAGCGATTGGCGGCCTTAATTAACGGAAGGTTTGCCGTACCAGTGGCCAACGATTTATACCGCATTTTCATTCCCGGGGCAATGTTGCCTCCTTTGTAAATGCCATCGGAAGTGATCAATTCGTACTTTATGCAAGTGCCGAGATCTACTGTTAGGACAGTATTATTTGGATACAAAGCATGCCCACCAATTGCAGCACAGATTCGGTCACTCCCCAGCGTTTCGGGTGTGCTGTATTCAACTGTAATGGGAAGGTTTGTTTTGTGATCAACCGTTATAGGGCTAAGTGCCCTAATTACTTGGGGAATTTGATCGTCAGCATTAACGTTGCTAACCGCGCAAGCCGAAATGCGGTAGTTGACTAATATTCTTTCAAGCTCTTCCGGTTTTTGAATTTTCGCTTGTATTACAATTTCGGCCCCATTAAAAATGGCAGCTGATGTGCTCGTGTTACCTATGTCAAGGGTCAAATTCACAGTTGGCAAATGTAACGCCATGTACGAACAGGAAAAGAAAAAAATCTATTTTGAAAGTGAACGATTTGTTTACATTTGCACTCCCAAAATAATGGGGTACCATAGCTCAGTTGGTAGAGCAACGGACTGAAAATCCGTGTGTCGCTGGTTCAAATCCAGCTGGTACCACTCCATAATAACAACCCTTGAATCACGTGCGATTCAAGGGTTTTTTTATATCCTTGTTAGCGCTTGGTATTGCGAGAAATAAAACAGGGATAAATTGAGTGAAAAGGATCAGAAAATAACGGTCGCAGATCTGGATATTGGGTTGAACCCTTTTACTCGTTTTGTATTGCAGAGCCTTCAGGGCAGCGTGTATTTTCATGACCCAATTGAGGATAAAAATCTGTTTACTTCAGAGAAGATTCTCGAAAGAACTGGTTATTCCAAAGAGGATATTTTGGCAATGGATGATGGATTTAGATCAATCGTTCATCCAGATGATCTTGAAGGTGTTTTTGAGATGAACAAAAATGTTCTCTCTCTAAAAGACGGAGATTTTTCTGAAGCGACTTATCGCATCAAAAAAAAGGATGGTGAATGGGTCTGGCACCGCAGCGAGGAATATGTTTACAGGCGTAATGAAAAAGGACGGCCATCAATAATTTTTGGTGTTGCACATGATTTGACACAGTTGAAGGAGAAAGAGGTCGAACTTCAAAAACTAGCCGATCACAATGCGTTTTTAGTAGAGATTTCGCAATTGATTACCTTTGGTCAGGGAGATATGAAGACAACTCTTCAGGCTTTGTCTGAAAGAGTGGCAAGGCAGTTTCAGGTTGTTTGCACCATTTTCTTTCACGATGAAAAAGACAACTCTATTCAGCCTGGGGCGGTCTATTATCAGGATAAAGAGTTGGTTGATATTCTTACTGGTCTATTCAACAAAACCACGGTTAAGGTGGGAGATGGGATGGTAGGCAAGGTTATTAGGGATGGAAAAGAATTCGTGATTAGCGAAACGGACGAGAACCTGAGAAAACGAACCGCAGCAGTAGACCCAAGGTTAGAGTCGGTTGGTTTGGCATACCTACCAATAAAAGGTTTGTCGAAAATAGTTGGCGCAATTAGTCTGGTTCAGCTGGTTGAATTTAAGCCGTTCTCTAAACATGAATGGGAGGCAATTGCTCAAGTGGTAAGGAATGTATCTCTGTTTGTTGAACATTCCATTATTACCAACGAAAGAAAAGAAGAACTCGAGCGATTGGCCAAGGCGGAGTCTGAATTGCTAGCTATAAACCGTTCGAATGCTTTTCAGCTTGAGCTTTCCAAGATTGTGTCTGATCTTAGTTCAAAAAAGCCAAAAACGCTTCACGCCTTGGCGAAAGTGATTTCCATTCAATTTGATGCGGTTTGCGATATCCATCTTATTGAGGAAGATGAAACGTTGGAACCGGTCGCTTGGTACCATCCTAAAAAAGAAATAAGAGAAAAGGTGGGAAAGATGTTTGAGCTCGGAAGGTTCAAGGTTGGGCAGGGAATATTGGGCGGAGTAGCAAAGGATTCTAAGGAGTTTATTAAGCAGGTATTGCCGAAAGACTTCTATGATTCAAAATCCCAAATGGATCCTGAATTAAGGGCATGTTCATTCATGTACCTTCCAATTTCTGGCTATGATAGCGTGATTGGGACCTTCGGCTTGACTAGATTAGTTGGACAGCCAACTTTTACTGATGGCGAGTTAGAACAGGTACGGCAAGCTGTAACAACGGTTTCTCAATTCTTAGATAATAGGCTATTATTTGAAGCACGGGCTATTGAATTAAAGAAAAGAACTGAGGCAGAATATCACCTTACTGAATTAGACAAATTCAATAAGTTTCAATTAGGTGTATCTCAAAGTTTGTCAGATTTAGATTCTGAAATGACGGAGGTACTCCAAGGATTGGCGGAGAGTATTACCACGCAATTTGATGTTGGCTGTAATATTCACATGGTTGATCAAGTAGAAAAAGTATTTAAACCGCTGGCTGTTAGTCATAAGAGCCAGGCTCTTGCTAAAAAGATATATGGTTTTTTTAGCGATAAGAAGTTTCCATGGAACTATGGAATGATTGGCAAGGTTTTGCAAAGCGGCAAAATGCTGCGAATTAAAAAAGTTGGAAATAGCGATAGAGTTCGCTTTAATACGGAAGATGAATTGCTAGTGCCTGGTTCTCTATTGTACTTACCGATTAAAGGAAGAGAGGGAACCATTGGGATTTTAGATATTTCTCGCGAAAAAGGGGCAGATAGAATCTCTGACGTTGAAGTAGATCAGTTACTTGAGGTTGGTTCTAATATTAGTCTGTTCATCAACAATCATATTGTATTTGACCAGAAGCAGGCTGAACTTGAAAAGAGAAAACAGGCAGAAGCAGCTTTAATAGACCAAAACGCTCAAATTGAACAAGCAGAGCAAGAAATGAGAGGTATGCTAGACACTATGCCAATCCTTGTTGCTAGAATTGATAAAGACAAAAGGTTTCGCTTTGCCAATAAGGCTTATGCCAACTTACTTAAGTTGGAGCAAAACTGGATAGTAGGTAAGCATCTCTCCGAAATTATCGGTAAAAACGAGTACAAATCGATAGATGGGTTTTACGAAAACGTCTTGAAGGGAAACACAGAGATTTATTCGAATAATCCGGTGCTGCCAGATGGCTCGACCAGGTGCTTTGATGTTGTCAATTCGCCAGATTATGGTAAGGAAGGGGAAATAATTGGCGTCTTGTCTTGTGTGGTAGATGTAACGGATAAGGCTCAGGCTGAGAAAGAATTAGAGAGTTCGGAAGAGCAGCTTCAATTGATTTTTGATAACGTTGAAAGTTTCATTTCAACGTTTAACAAGGAAGGAAAAATCATATCGATTAACCGAACATCACAAGGGCTTACAAAGGAGGATGTAATTGGAAAGTCGATCCCTGATTTTTTCCCAGATACTAGGTTAAAAGCTGAGATATCGCAGAAGCTGCCGCTCTTAATCCATGAGGGAAAGCCGTTTGACATTGAGCATTCATTTATTGGTGCAGACGGGTCAACATTAAATCATCATAATCGATATTTAGGGGTTTTTGAAGATGGACAATTTTCTACAGGAATTATCATTACTAGTGACGTTACCGCTAAGAGAGAAAAGGAACGTGCCGAAATGGGCGCAATGATAAAAGGACAAGAAATTGAAAGAAAGAGAGTAGCTGCTGACATGCACGATGGGGTAGGGCAAATTCTTTCGGCTATTTCAATTCAACTTTCTCAACTTAAATCCAAAAAGGAACAAGCCAGCGTTGCAGATCTTGAATCATTGTCAGATAAAGTACAATATGGAATTGTCGAAGTCCGAAACGTATCTCACGCATTGAAACCAGACGTGCTGGAACATTTTGGGCTGGTACCGGCCATTGAAGAGGTTTGCAGTACACTAAGTTCTGACATTGGCCCATCAATCTCTTTTAATCATATTGATGTTGAAAGGAGGTTTCCTGAGGATGTGGAAATAAACGTGTACCGAATTGTTCAAGAATTACTGAACAATTGTATTAAACATGCTCAGGCAAAAGATGTTTTCGTAACATTGATTAAATATAAAGACACCTTGTTGTTGACCGTGGAAGATGATGGTGGAGGCATGGCTAATATCGACCACACAGGAATTGGATTAAATAATGTGAAATTGCGGTCAGACATTATTAATGGTGAAATGAACATAGACAGTTCCTTGGGAAAGGGAAGTTTGATTAATATAGAGGTTCCAATATGAGCAAGATTAAAGTACTTATAGTAGATGATCATCCAATGCTCCGAAACGGACTAGTAGCGTTGGTGAATGAGCAGGAAGATATGATCGTTGTTGGTGAGGCCAGCAACGGTTCTGAGGCGGTAAATCAAGTTGAAGAATGTCATCCCGACTTAGTGTTAATGGATGTTAATATGGATGGTTCGGTAGATGTTACCAGCACCCAATTAATCACTAGTCAACATCCGGACACCAAAGTTTTAGCATTCAGTATGCACCACGAGGCGCATATTGTTAAGAATATGCTCGAGGCTGGAGCTTCTGGATATCTGCTAAAAAGTGTTGGACATGAAGAAGTGATAACAGGAATACGTAAAGTTGCTTCAGGAGAGAATTATTACTGCGAAGAAGTACTTGATTTGATAATTGACATACTAACAGGAAATTCTGATGTAGGCAAACAAGTGAAGTTGAGCAAACGCGAAACAGAAGTCCTAACCTTTGTCGCCAGGGAATTTTCAAATCTGGAAATATCCGAAAAGCTGAGTATGAGCCAACGTACGGTAGAAACACATAAGCGAAACCTCATTAAAAAGCTTGGGGTTCGCAATGTCGTTGGATTGGTGCTGTATGCGATGGAAAACGGTTATCTCTCATAGTCGGTTTAATCCCATGAATAAAAGCAGTCGATTCAAAGGCTGGTTCATCTACCTACTTGCTGTATATGTAATTATTCAGTTTGCATGGTGGGCGTACATGTTGGTGCATTTGAACTATGAATTGTACCTAGTTCATTTGGAAGCGATTGCCTTATCAGAATTGCCTTCTCCAGAACTTCAAATACTTAAACATCAGTTAGATAACGACCTATATCGTAGAATTTGGATGGTTCTAGGAGAGGGGGCAGTTTTTATGTTTTTACTCATTTTGGGAATTAGAAAAGTAAGGTCTGCAATAGCGAGGGAAATTGAGCTAGCACGTACCCAGAATAACTTTCTTCTCAGTATAACCCACGAGCTGAAATCACCATTAGCCGCACTCAAATTGCAGTTGCAGACCTTAAGGCAGAGGCAACTAGAGCCTGCAAAACAGCAGCAGATTCTTGAACGGTCGCAAAAAGAATCTGAAAGGTTAGAACTACTTGTCGAAGACCTGTTGTTGACGGCAAGAATGGATTCGGGAAAGGGAAAACTCAATATTGAGAAAGTCAATGTTTCGGATATTATTTGTCGGCTAGTTAAGGATCATTATTCCGAACAGATAAGCTCATCTCGAATTGCAATGAATATCGATGCTGATTGTGAGGCACTTTGTGACAAACAGGCTTTGGTTAGCATCGGAACCAACCTTATCGACAACGCGATAAAATATTCTGGTCCAGACGGTTTAATAGAAGTCGGGATTGAATTGAAGTCAAATTCATTGGTATTTAGAGTGATGGACAATGGTCCAGGTATACCTGAAAATGAGAGAAGCAAGATTTTTGATCGGTTTTATCGGGCCGGGAATGAAGAGACCAGAAACGCTAAAGGAACCGGACTTGGTTTGTACATCGTGGCACGGTTGGTTGAAGAAATGAATGGTGATTTGAAACTAAATAGTGGACGGCCGTCTGGCTGCCACTTTATAATCACACTTCCTTGCCATAATGCATGATACCCTATTATAAGGTCAATGGAAAAGTGTAGACATAATCAGCATTTAAAGACTTCAAAATTCTATTTAACCGTAGGTTACAATATTTCTTTTGGATTTTAGAATTCGATTTGGTTTTCTTTGTGCCCGACTGAACCCCCTTACCACTAAACTTACCGAATGAAGAATCTTGTGATCGTAGAGTCTCCTGCCAAGGCAAAAACAATTGAAAAGTTCCTTGGTGATCAGTTTCAGGTCAGATCAAGTTTCGGACATATTAGGGATCTTCCTAAAAGTGAAATGGGTATAGACGTAGAAAATAACTATGAGCCTAACTATGTAATTCCGGAGGATAAGAAAGTAGTTGGCGAGTTACGGAAGCTTAGTAAGAAGGCAGACATGGTTTGGTTGGCTTCGGATGAGGACCGTGAAGGAGAGGCAATTGCATGGCACCTGTATGAGTCATTGAATCTTGAGCCGGACAAGACCAAACGCATAGTATTTCACGAGATCACAAAGTCGGCTATCACCAATGCGGTTAAGAATCCACGTGAAATCGATTATGATTTGGTAAATGCCCAACAGGCTAGGCGAATTTTGGATCGGCTTGTTGGTTATGAGTTATCTCCCGTTTTGTGGAAGAAGATTAAACCCGGTTTAAGTGCCGGTCGAGTTCAGTCTGTTTCAGTGAGAATGATTGTTGAGCGCGAGCGCGAAATTCAGAATTTCAAAACAGAAAGTAGTTTCAGAGTAGTAGGAATTTTTGAAGCGGATGGAAAGAAGTTTAAAGCAGAATTATCCAAGCGTTTGCCAGATGAGGCAGCAGCCAATAAGGTGCTCGAGTCTCTTCGAAATGTAAACTTCCGAGTTGATTCCGTACTGACAAAGCCAGCAAAAAGAACGCCAGCGGCTCCTTTCACCACTTCAACTTTACAGCAAGAAGCAAGTCGGAAATTAGGATTGTCTGTGTCTCGAACCATGCAATTGGCTCAACGCCTTTATGAGCAAGGAAAGATTACTTACATGAGAACTGACTCAGTCAACTTGAGTGATCTGGCGGTTGGAACTGCCAAAACTGAGATAATAAGTTCGTTTGGTGAAGAGTATTCTCAATCTCGTCAATTCAAGTCAAAGGCTAAAGGAGCTCAAGAGGCACACGAAGCAATTCGTCCTACTAGCATGGAATCTAGAACATCAGGAGATTCAGAAACCGATAAGCTATATCAGCTCATTTGGAAAAGAACATTAGCCAGTCAAATGGCAGATGCCAAGTTGGAGCGAACCACGGCACACATAGTTGATGAGAACAATACGGTTCAATTTGTTGGTAAGGGTGAAGTGATCCTTTTCGATGGTTTTCTAAAAGTGTACCTAGAAGGAAAAGATGATGAAGAGGAGGAGGCTGATGGATTACTTCCAGCAATGCGTGAGGGTCAAACCTTGAATTGTAATTCAATCACAGCAACCGAGCGTTTCACGCAACATCCAGCTAGATATACGGAGGCTAGTTTGGTTCGGAAAATGGAAGAATTGGGAATTGGACGACCATCTACTTATGCCCCTACAATTTCAACTATTATCAACCGAAACTATGTTGCCAAAGAGCAGCGTGATGGAACCGAACGACACTATAAGGAGTTGACATTGATTGGTGGGGACATTGCCAATAAAGACTTAACCGAGATCACTGGAAAAGAAAAGAACAAGCTTTTCCCCACTGATATTGGAATGGTAGTCACAGATTTCCTGCTTGAGAATTTCGAGAACATACTTGACTATAATTTCACTGCAGATGTGGAGCGGAGGTTTGACGAAATTGCCACGGGCCAACTGAAGTGGGTCAACATGATTGACAGCTTCTACCGGCCATTTCACGAAAATATTCTCGACACCACTGAAAACGCAGAACGGGCCAAAGGCCATAGAGTTCTTGGAACCGATGCTGAAAGTGGAAAGCCGATATCGGTGAGAATTGGCAGGTTTGGTCCCATGGCACAAATAGGTGAGGTAGAAGATGAGGAGAAACCAAAGTTTGCAAGTCTTCTGACTGGTCAACGTATAGACACCATCACGCTAGAGGAGGCGCTAGAGCTTTTCAAATTCCCTAAGAACCTCGGTAATTATGAGGGTGAAGAGGTAATTGTTTCACAAGGTAGGTTTGGTCCATATGTGAAGTTTAAGGAGATGTTCGTCTCAATTCCTAAAACGGAAGAAATGAGTGCGGTTGACTTGAACCGAGCGATAGAACTGATTAAAGAAAAGGTTGCTGCCGATGCACCAATAGCTGAGTATGAGGATTTGCCAGTTCAGAAGGGCGTGGGCAGGTTCGGCCCTTTCATCAAATGGAATGGAATGTTCATTAATGTAAACAAGAAGTATGATTATGACAATCTGACTTTTGAGAACATTACCGAACTAATTGAGGACAAGAAAAGAAAGGAGATTGAGAAATACATTCATCGCTGGGACGAAGAGGGTATTTCAGTCCAGAAAGCACGATGGGGAAGATTCAATGTGATAAAGGGTAAAACCAAGATTGAATTACCAAAGGGAACTAAAGTTGAAGAGTTTACATTGGAGGATGTCAAGAAAATGATTGAGGGCGTAGAGAAGAAAAAGAAACCAGCCAAGAAAAAGGCCACAGTTAAAAAGAAAAAGTAAGGTGGACCTATCCATTTTTTTACAATCCGTTAGTAGTTCGTTCAAATCAGAGGACTACGAATCATTTCAACTGGGTTCTGTTACCGAATTCAATCCAGATATCGAAGAGGATTTAGAGGGGCAGACTCGGCTTGCTGTAATTGGAGTGCCGGAAGGTAGAGGCTCCATTGAGAATCAAGCTTGCTCAAAAGCACCACACCTGATTAGAGAGTATTTGTACAAATTAGGGAAACCTACAGACCAAATAAAGCTTTACGATTTCGGGAATATCGAACCTGGAAACTCTATAGAGGACACGTATTACGCTGTATCAGGCTCGGTTTCACAATTAATAAAGAATGGATACGTGGTCGTCATTCTTGGAGGAGGACAAGATCTGACCTTTGCAAATTATAACGCCTACGGTGATCTTGAGCAAACGGTCGATATGGTGTCTGTAGACTCTAAATTTGATTTAGGCAATCAGAATGAACAGCTAGGATCGGACAACTTCTTGTCGAAGATTGTTGCCCAGCAACCGAACTATCTGTTCAATCACACTAACATTGGCTACCAGACTTATTTTATGGATGATCGTTCCATACATATAATGGAACAATTGTATTTCGATTGTCATCGACTTGGAAATGTTCAGCGGGATATTGAGGTGGTGGAGCCGATGGTTAGAAATGCGGACATGCTATCGTTTGATATTTCGGCCATTCGGTTTTCAGATGCACCAGGTTGTGCCCACGCATCTCCTCATGGTTTATACGGAGAAGAAGCCTGTGCAATTGCTAGATACGCTGGCCTTTCCGATAAGCTATCTAGTATTGGATTCTATGAAATGAATCCTGAATTGGATCAACGCGGTCAGAGTGCACATTTAGTTGCGCAATTGGTTTGGCATTTTGCCCAAGGGGTTTGTCACAGAAAGAAGGATTATCCAGTTGCCGATAAATCAGAGTACACGAAGTACTTGGTTCCCCTAAGTGATGGGGAAAACGAAATAGTATTCTACAAAAGCAACCTTAGCGAACGCTGGTGGATGGAGGTGCCTTATCCATCAAAACCAAATATGAAATATAAGAGGCATGCAATGATTCCTTGCTCATACCATGAGTACTTGCAGGCTACACAAGACGAAATGCCAGATAGGTGGTGGAAGACGTTTCAAAAATTGTGAAGGTTTTCTTTTATTTAGATTAGAAGAGAGCTTGTAAAGGACATTTATAACTCGAATTTATTGATTCATCTTAGGGAATTGTTGGTTCATCGACAAGCAGGTTTAATGGTTGACAAAACATTTGTACCGAGAAATACCTCAAAGTCCCGTGTGCCGTTGGCCGATAATTAAATGTTCGCACTTAAAAAATTAGTTATTTTAGCCGCCTGTTGAAACCACGATTCTGTTTGTGAATCAGGTATTATAAAAGAAGGATGAAAAGAACATTTACTATTTGTGCTGCCGCATTGCTTGTTTTCGTAGGATTAAGCGTCCAAGCACAGCAAGACCCGCAGATCTCTATGAATATGTACAACCGGTTGTATGCTAACCCTGGGTATGCCGGTAGCAATGGAGGTATTTGTGCAACCGCTATCTTAAGAGAGCAGTGGGCTGGATTTGATGGAAACCCTCAAACAGGAATTGTAACGGTAGAGAGTGAGGTTAAGGCTCTACACGGTGGTGTAGGTCTAAGCGTCACACTAGATCGATTGGGCGCAGAAAGCACAATTGCTGCAAAGCTGGCGTATGCCTTTAGATTAGATCTTGGTCCAGGTACGCTTGGAATAGGGATAGAGGCGGGAATAATTTCTCGAAGTTTGGATGGAACTAAGCTGTTTGCCACTGACCCTGATGATCAAAACGTTCCAGCTGGAACAGCCAGCGGTCTTGTTCCTGATTTCGGTTTCGGTCTATACTATCACACCGACAAGCTGTATTTCGGGGTGGCATCTAGTCACCTTTCAGAAGGAGGACTTGAACTCGATGCTTTAAGCACTACGAAAGTATACAACGTTGCCCGGCACTATTATGCAATGGCGGGCTATAATTATGATATTACTCCGACCCTTCAGTTGCGTCCGTCTTTATTTCTTAAAAGCGATGCTGCATCAACTCAGTTTGATGTCAATTTGAGTCTAATGTACAATCAGTTGATTTTTGCGGGAGTATCCTACCGAGTTGATGACGCTGTAGCAGTCATGGCAGGAGTTCACTGGAATGGCTTTAAATTAGGGTATGCCTACGATATTACAACTTCAGGATTGAACAATTATAGTAACGGTAGTCACGAAATAATGTTAGGCTATTGCTACAAGTGGCCAACACCATCAATCAATCAACAATACAGGAACGTTCGGTTCTTGTAAGAAAAACTTAAGCTGTTATTGCAACATTTATTTCTATCTCTCGTTCAAGTTCGGTGTTTGCCTAAAGTTGAATGGACTGATAAATAATGAAGATGTCATTTGTTAAACAAATCGGTTGCAGTAATTTTAGCAATATGGGACATAGAATTTCTAATACGAGAATGATGCGTCCATTAAACTTCGTTGCCATGGAAAAGATCATGTATGCATGCCTATTTCTGGTGTTATTCAGCAGTTGTGGTGGAGGAAATAGAGGTCAACTGTTAGGAGTGCAGGATAGAGAACAGTGGTATATGGATGATCCTTATGGGATGTTGTACATCCCGATGGGAAGTTACAACATGGGGCCAAGTGATCAGGATGTCCCTTATGCAATGACTACTCAAGCCAAGACGGTTTCGGTTCAGGCATTTTACATGGACGAAACTGAAATCACCAATAATGAATATCGTCAATTCACGAATTGGGTGCGTGATTCTATTGCACATCTATTGATTGGTGAAGATCATATACTTGAAGAAGGTGAATATGGTGAGCGCATAAACTGGGATGAGGAGATTTTGTGGGACGATGAAGAATATGTTGAAATTCTTGAAGAAATGTATCTTCCAGAATTCGAACGGTTTAATAGAAGGCGTGAGATTGATACACGAAAGTTGAATTTTGAATACACGTGGATAGATTATCGTGAAGCGGCTAGAAAAGAGAATCGTGAGCAGGGTATGAAGGATCGGTCTGTTTTCATTAAAAAGGATATTATAAATGTCTACCCAGATACATTGGCTTGGATTCATGACTTTACTTACGCCTTTAATGAGCCAATGACGAACATGTACAATTGGCACCCTTCATTTGATGATTATCCGGTTGTTGGAGTTTCTTGGAAACAAGCTAGAGCTTTTTGTATCTGGAGAAGTCAATTACTTAACGGATGGCTTCAGGGAAATGGAGAGACATTTGTACAAGATTTTCGACTTCCAACTGAGTCTGAATGGGAGTATGCTTCTAGAGGAGGATTAGATTTATCTCCGTACCCATGGGGTGGCCCGTATATCAGGAATAGCCGAGGATGTTTCCTAGGTAACTTTAAGCCCTTGAGAGGTAATTATGTGGATGATGGAGGATTTCATACCGTCAGGGCCTATAGGTATGCTCCAAATGAGTATGGTCTCTATTGCATGGCAGGGAATGCGGCTGAATGGACTAGCAACGCATATGATGAATCGGCCTATAGTTTTTCGCACGACCTCAATCCAGATTATGTTTATGAAGCCAAAGACTCTGATCCACCTTCATTGAAGAGAAAGGTTATTAGAGGTGGGTCTTGGAAGGACATCGGATACTACCTTCAGAACGGTACTCGTACATACGAGTATCAGGATACTGCTAAATGCTATGTCGGATTCCGATGCGTAATGTCATTCCTTGGAAGAGACAAGGCTGACTATTGAGCCCAAAAATTCATTAATAAATTATAATAAAAACCTAATTCACATCTAGATCATGCACGGGAAAAAGTGGAAAAACTTTATGGCTAAGCTCTATGGCTTTGGAGCAGCAATTGTAATTATTGGGGCAATGTTTAAAATTCAACACTGGCCTGGGGCGGGACCGATGTTGGTGGTTGGTCTATCGGTAGAGGCGGTCATTTTCTTTTTCTCTGCTTTTGAGAAACCGCATGAGGATCCAGATTGGAGTTTAGTTTATCCAGAATTGGCTGGTTTACCTGAAGGTGGTGATGGCAACAAAGGATTAGGAGGTAAAACTGTATCTCAGGAATTAGATCAGCTATTGGAAGATGCGAAAATCGGACCAGAGCTTCTGGAAAGTTTGGGGTCAGGATTGCAAAACCTCAGTGAATCCACTAGTAAGTTGGGGGATATTTCGGAGGCTGCAGTTGCTACTAATGATTACGTTGACAATATGCGTTCTGCAGCTAATAAGGTTTCTGTTCTTTCAGAAGCTTATGATAAAGCTTCGGCAAGCTTGGGTACTATGGTTGTTGATGACAATGGAGTCTCAGTTGGAGATGAAATGCGTAAGATGGGTGAAAATATCACTCAACTGAATACACAGTATGCGGCTCAATTGGAAGGAACTAAGGAATTCTTGGAAGGTTCTCAGACCTTATATTCTGGTATGAATGAGTTAATGGGCACGTTGAATGAGTCGGTTTCAGATGCGCAAAAATATAAGGAGGAAGTTTCTCAACTTGCGACAAATATTTCTTCTCTTAACCGAGTTTATGGAAATATGCTTTCAGCAATGAATGCAGCTAATCAAGGGTAATTCTATCCAACCGAACACTTTAAAAGAAATTTAAAATGTCAGGAGGTAAAGAAACGCCCAGGCAAAAAATGATTGGCATGATGTACTTGGTACTCACGGCTCTATTGGCCTTGAACGTATCAAAGGAGATCTTGAATTCATTTGTGCTTATTAATGATAGTCTAGAAATCACCAATGAAAATTTCACTGGAAAGAATCAATCGCAGTATGCCGCATTTGATGCTGCACTTGCGAATGATGAAACTAAAGTGAAAAAGTGGCATACCGATGCGTATGATGTCAAAGAAGTGGCAGACGGGTTGGTACTTCATATTGAAGGACTAAAGCAATATCTTATCATGAAAACTGATAAGATGGATACCACTGAGGTGATGAAGTATGTGAATGATTTTAACAACGCTAAAAGCGAGTCTGATAGAAAGGCAGCTAAGGTGATGGTAGACTCGTTGTTTTCTCTAAGAAATGTAAATAGTAAGGATAATTACGACATTGCTACCAATATTATGATTGGCGGTCAGGAAAACAAACTGAAAGAAGGTCCACACACGGCCTTTGAGTTGGTTAATAAACTTAATGGTTTTCGTGATGATTTAATAGGCAAACTTGATCCAGGAAAGGGTGCATCAATCATCGAAGCCTTGCAAGTGAATTTTGATACTGAGAAGAATATGAAGATTAGTGATGCTGAGAGTGAGCCTTGGCCAATGGCTAATTTTTACCACATTCCATTAGCTGCGGTAATTACAAACTTGAGTAAGATACAAACGGACGTGAGAAATGCTGAATCGGATGTTGTAAAATACTTGTTCCGGGAAGTTGATGCGTCTGACTTTAAATTTGACACACTCGCAGCAAAAATTATTGCACCTAATCTGGTTTTCGCAGGCGATGATTATACAGCAGAGATTTTTGTTGCTGCGTTTAGCACTACACAGAATCCAGAGGTATTGATTGGAAAAGTTGACACTACTGATGGCGGACTAAAAATGACAGGCTCTATTGATTCTACCTCAGTAGTGGTTGATCGTGGAGTCGGTACTTATACTATTAAGGCGAGTAGTGAGGGATTGAAGAAGTATGAGGGTATAATTCAGGTGAAATCACCTTCCGGCCAAATGATACCATATAAGTTTGAAAGCGAGTATATGGTCATGAAAACTGGTGTTGTCGTTTCTCCTACTAA
The DNA here is from genome assembly GCA_047611425.1 of Bacteroidia bacterium. Lineage (GTDB taxonomy): Bacteria > Bacteroidota > Bacteroidia > UBA10329 > UBA10329 > JBLFWJ01. The sequence goes on from JBLFWJ010000029.1 coordinate 21,430, forward strand.
GATGAATGTTCTTTACATTGGTGTGGATAACCCAATTTCCGTGTCTGTGCCAGGAGTCGCACCAGAAAATGTTAGACCAACTCTAAGCGGTGGTAGCCTGACCCCAGATAGCAAAGCTGGCAAAGGAAACTACATCGCTAAAGTAAGTGGAGGAAAAAAGGCAACTGTAAGTGTATCTGCTGACCTTGGAGGGTCAATGAGACCTATGGGTAAATTTGAATTTCGAGTTAAGCGGGTTCCTGATCCAGAAGCGTATTGTGCAGGTCAGACCGATGGTCTTATTTCCAAGAATAAGCTGGCTGCCGCTGGTGCGGTTATTCCAAAAATGAATAACTTCGATTTCGACCTAGTATTCAGAGTTACATCTTTCGAGATTACAATGAATATTGGAGGTGACCTTATTACTACTACTGCAAACGGAAACCGCTTTACGGATGGAATGAAGGGTAAAATAAAAGCGCTTAAAAGCGGTTCTAGAGTATATATTGAAAACATAAAGGCTGTAGGTCCTGATGGAGTTCCACGAAAATTGAAGCCAATTGGTTTCAGGATTCAGTAATCAGCCTTTGAAAAACTCAGGGTTATGAAGCTCAAATCCATATTAAAATTTGCAACTGTTGTTGTATTAGTATTTGCAATGATGCCAAATACCATTTCAGCACAGAATGTATTGGACGGTGTTTATGTTAAAGAACACTACCCAACCAGAAAGGTAGTTCCCTATACACATTTGCGCGAAGCTGATGTGATGTGGGCAACGCGGATTTGGCGAAAGTTGGACTTGAGGGAAAAGATCAATCATCCTCTTTATTATCCTACAGAAAGAATTAAAGACCGAAGAAGTTTAACTCAAGTAATTGTTGAAGCAGTCCAAGAAGGAAGCCTTACAGCTTATGATGTAATGGATGATGAGTTTACGCTGACTCTTACGAAGGCTGAGATAGAGAAGAAGTTGATGCGGATTGATACGGAGTATATTGAGAACCCTGATCCACCGTATGATCTTCAGATGACAATTATTGAAGAGCCGTTTCAACCTAGAACGGTAAAGGAGTATAGACTTAAAGAGGATTGGTTCTTCGATAAGCAACGATCGGTTCTTGATGTAAGAATTATTGGGATTTGTCCGGTTCAGGATAATATCGATCCAACTACAGGGGAGGTTAGAGGGTCAACTCCAATGTTCTGGATCTACTTTCCTGAGGCACGAAATATCTTTGCAAGTGCTGAGGTATTTAACCGATCCAATGATGCCGAACGAAGAACCTTGGAAGACATCTTCTGGAAGAGAATGTTTGGCAGCTATGTCTACAAGGAAAAGAACGTGTATGATCGTTTGATTCAAGATTATAAGCAGGGTATTGATCAGCTTCTCGAGGCTGAGAAGATCAAGCAAGAAATCTTCTTTCTAGAGCACGATCTTTGGGATTATTGATATTGAGGATTTAACAATTCCGTATAAAAGGGCATCCGTATGGATGCCCTTTTTTGTCCTTAATAATTGCGGCCAATAAAATGGGCTCCATCATTGGAGCCCATTCTTGAGGTTGGATTCTATCCCAAGCTTTTATCCGTGAAATTGTTCTGATTCAGTACTTTCTGACTTAGAAGTAGTTGAAGATATGCCTTAAGTCTAAGCTACTTCAAACTGATCAGATGTGTTTTTAGTACCACCAGCTTTAAGGGCAAGGTCACCAGCAAAGAATTCTTTGTGATCATCTCCTAAATCAGAACCAGCCATACGTTGATGTTTCACACAAGAAACTCCCTTGCGTAACTCTTGACGTTGAACACCTCCAACATAAGCTAACATACCTTCGTCTCCAAAGTAGCCTTCAGAAAGATCATTCATATGCAATGCTGTTGTATGGTAAGTTGGTAACGTAATTAAGTGATGGAAGATACCTGCTTCACGAGATGAATCAGCTTGGAATGTTCTGATCATTTCATCTGCTTTATTTGATAATCCAGTACCGTCATATTTAACATCCATTAAGTCTGCACGAACATATCCAGATACATCTTCACCCGCTTTAGCCATTGCGTCAAATGCTTGTTGACGGAAGTTGATAGTCCAGTTAAATGATGGAGAGTTGTTGTAAACTAGTTTTGCGTTAGGTACAACTTCTCTCACACGGTTTACCATGGCTGCAATTTGACCTACGTGAGGAGTTGGTGTTTCAATCCATAATAAATCTGCTCCAGCTTGTAAGCTAGTAATACAATCTAGTACAACACGGTCAATGTTTGTTCCTTGAGCAAACTCAAATAAACCTGAAGCTAACCGAGATGGACGGTGTAATTTGCCACCTTTCTTGATTAACACTTCGTCATCTTTAGCATCAGCGATGTCGATTTCTTCTGTTTTTAAGAAGCTAATGTATTGAGAAGCTAAATCTCCTGGCTCATTAGATACAGGAATAGTTTGTGTTAAACCAGCACCTTCAGAATCCGTACGTGCAACGATAACACCTTCTTCAACACCAAGCTCTAAGAATGCATAACGTAATGCATTGATTTTAGCGTGGAATTCAGCGTGAGGTACAGTTACTTTACCATCTTGATGACCACATTGCTTAACATCTGAAACTTGGTTTTCAATTTGAAGTGCACAAGCACCTGCTTCAATCATTTTCTTACCTAATAAGTAAGTTGCTTCTGGGTTACCAAACCCTGCATCGATATCAGCAATAACTGGCACAACGTGAGTTTCGAAGTTGTCAATCTCAGCTTGAACATCTTCTCCTGCTTCTAAACGTTTAAACAAATCGTTTAATTCTACAGCATCAGCTTGTCTTAAGAACGTATATAGTTCTTCTATTAACTTAGGTACAGATGTTTTTTCGTGCATAGACTGATCTGGCAATGGTCCAAATTCAGAACGTAATGCTGCAACCATCCAACCAGAAAGGTATAGGTAGGTTTTTGAAGTTGTTTTGTGATGTTTTTTTACCGCAATCATAGTTTGTTGAGCTACAAACCCGTGCCAAGCACCTAAAGATTGAGTGTATTTTGATGAATCAGCATCGTACTCAGCCATATCTTTACGCATGATAGCCGCAGTATATTTAGCAATATCAAGACCTGTTCTGAAACGGTTTTGAACTACCATACGTGCCGCGTGTTCAGCGTTTATTTCTCCCCAAGCGTTACCATATTTTGCTTTCAAGTTTTTAACTGTTTCTAGTGCAGAAACATAATTCGGTTCTAAATTATTCATGTCTATGTTTAATAGTTTTTAGTCTCAGTTTAAACACGACCGCTATTCACTTTTCGCTGGTCGCTATTCACTATTTTCAGATGTAGTTGTAAGCATTTAGAGTAAGGAATTCTTCGAATTCCTCTGTTGCAATAAGCTTCTTGAAAAGCTCAGTTGCCAATTCAAATTTTCCGTTGTTGAAAGCGTCACTTCCAACGTAAGCTTCAATTTTTTCAAGTTCCGATGGAATGAATCCTTCTACCATTTCGTACGAGACTTTTCGCCCGTCTTCCATTTCAGCTCCTCGCTGAATCCATTGCCAAACTTGGGTTCTGGAAATTTCGGCAGTAGCCGCATCTTCCATTAAATTGTAAATGGCGGCCGCACCATTTCCGCGCAACCAACTTTCCATATAAAGAATACCAACGTTGATGTTCTTTCTAACTCCAGCTTCGGTTATTGTCCCTTCAGGAACAGCAATCAAGTCGGCAGCAGTAATAGTTTCTGTTCTCTCCTTCGTGATTTGATTCGGAGTTGGCATGTATTCGTTGAACACATCCAAAGCCACCTGAACCAATCCTGGGTGAGCAACCCAAGTTCCATCGTGTCCGTTTTTTGCTTCGCGAATTTTGTCATTGCGCACTTTTCCAACAGCAGCGGTATTCGCCTCTTCGTCACCTTTAATAGGAATGAAAGCAGCCATTCCGCCCATAGCGTGAACTCCACGCTTGTGACAAGTCTGAATCACCAATCTAGAGTAAGCATCCATAAATGGAGATGCCATTGTTACCTGATCGCGGTTCGGAACCACAAACTCTGGGTGGTTACGAAAACGCTTGATGTATGAGAAGATGTAATCCCAACGCCCGCAGTTCAAACCTGC
>JBLFWJ010000030.1:0-23581 GCA_047611425.1 Bacteroidia bacterium
GCTGATACGAGAGATTCTAAACTGGAATTGTAATCTGCAAGATTTACTTCCAAGTATAAATCACTCCAATTAATCCATTTCTATTTTAAATGCTGGAATTCTTCACTCGAAATCTCATAACCCACCGAAGGATGACCTTCGTTGATTCCTTCACCAACGAACCGCATACCCAGTTTCTGCATAACGCGGGAGCTGGCTTCGTTTTTTATCATTGCATGCGCAACAATTTTCTCTAACCCTAATTGATTAAAACCAAATTCCAAACAGGCTTTTCCGGCTTCGGTTGCAAAACCCTTGTTCCAATGTTTTCGATGAAATCGATAACCGAGATCAACATATCCTTCAGGCTTTCTTCGCAGTCCACACCAACCGATGTTTTCTCCCGTTTCCTTTAATATGCACACCCAACGGCCCATTCTTTCTTTCTCAAAGGCGTCATAGTTCTTGACGAATTCTCGGGTGGCTTCAATCGACTCAAAAGGAGGGTCCCCAGTGTACCGAACTACTTCTGGATCATTATTCAGATCGAAAAAGTTTTCCGCGTCCTCGATGACCCACTCTCGGAGAATGAGGCGCTCGGTTTCTAAAATCGGCTTCATTGCTGAAAAATAGAAAAGCCCAGCCAATTCAAGCGCAGCTTCATTATGGAATAATCAACCCCCAGTAAAAATTAAAGCCTGTAGTGATCATTAGAATCAGGGCGTTTATTGTAATGCTTGCTGAGTAAAGTGAAAACCCCCTTCTTTTTCGCAATGAAGAAAAGACCCATGCCATTAATGGAATGCTGACGAAGGCAATGAGCAAAGGAGCATATTCAATCTGTGTGAACGGGAAGCTTCTCAGAGAGCCACTTATTCCAAAGTAAAAAACGGGTTGTCGAAGAAGAAGTAGCGGAATTAGAATGCAAATAAGGGCATTGGTTGCTATCAGAACTCCTACAAATAGGCTCTCGATATTCAATGCCTTGGTTCTGTTTTTAATCAAGGCTGCAGTGAGGTGTATGAATAAGTAAAATGAGAGTAAGAGTGCAATGATGAAACAGGAAATCATCATCGAATAAGTTGCTCTAGAGTTGAAGGGCGTTTTGTAGTTGAGGAGCTTTTGGTATTCCTTATTAGGAGGGAAAAGTTCAGGTAAAAGGATTAAGTGATCCCCTTTTTTGAATTCTGTAAGAAGGTCGATTACGACTGGAGTGCTGAAATCGTGATAGAAGTAAAAATGAACTTGCTTTTCTTCCAGATCGTAAACGGAAGTATATAAAGTGCCTTCTCCCAATGAGCCTCGACATGCGTGCATGGTGTCCATTACTGCCGTGCAAAATTCAGGTGTGGGTTTCGCTCCGGTTGACATCAGTTTCATGGCTTTGTGATATCTGGAAAGCGGAATCTTGGATTGGTCCTGATATTCAGAAGGCTTGAAATTTGACAGCGCAGTGTATGATTCGTTCTCAAGAATCATTGTATCCGGCTCAACAATCAAAGACTCTCCGGATGGGTCGATGAACCAGAGCATGCCCATATAGTAAAGCCATTTTTCCTCTTCTTCGATAAGCCGTTTGACATCCCTTACCGATTTGCAGTTTTGCATAATGCGCCTTAGGAATGCCGATTTATTGGGATGAATGCTTCCTGTTTGTTTTTCAGATGGATTAACTAAAAAGGCATCGAAAACCAATCCAGTTTCGTTAATGGCTCCCTGTAGATCATCATTGCTTTGCTGGCCTAGATAGGCTACATCAAAGTAATCATCACTGGTTTCAAACCAAAGGATTGGGTTGGTTGCCCAAGAGTCTTCATTGTTTCCTACGATGGTTTTTCCATCGACTGTGATTTTGCACATGCTGCATCCGCGCACTGTTTGTGTGCAGAACAGGATGGTGAGAATTGTGCATGTGATTACTGCTAGCCGATTAAGCATAGGTAATTGAATTTGAGTTATGTAAAGTGAAAGGAGAAAAAAAGCCCCGTCATTTCAGACGGGGCTCGGTTTGCTCGAACCTCAGCTTGGCGGGCCTGAGGCTGCGGGCTGACTACCGTAATACATTAGCAGTTGTGTTTCCATCTGCTGTACTTCCAATTGCCACTTGGAGAGATTAGAAACGATTGCGAATAGGGGAACATATTCAAAGTGATGCTCGGCCCAGGTCTGATTGTGACCTCCAGTGCTTTTGTAAGTCCTGTCAGTTTTTATTCCGAATGAAGCGGCCATTGCCGACTGAAGTTCATCTGGGTATTGTTTCAATATGTATGAATTGAAAGCATGCAGTTTTTGTTCCAATTCTTGGGCGCTGTATGCACCCGTTCTGATCTTGCCCTCATGTCTCAGCAACACCGCTGTTGGAGTTTGACTGTTGTGCTTAATATCAAGATCATGAAGATTCATGTCTGATGAGGACTCACCTTTAATCCTCTTCGTTTGAAGAATCAAGTGGGACTTCAGATCTTCCAGATAGGTAACCATCACATTAGTTTCAGCAGCAAGACTCCGTGCATCTGTCCAGTTGGAAACGGCAACCAATTCAGAATTCAAGTTTGCCAATTCAAGGTTCGACTCTGTCAATTGATCGTTTACTGTCATCACACCATGTTCATAAGATCCGCTGTTTCTCGTTTGCATCAAAGCGAATATCATAATGAGGCAAGCAGTAGCTATCATCGAGCTTGAGAAAGTCACAGGTTTGTTTACGCTGGTCTGATACCGCTTGTAGAAATATATTGGTACGTAGCCTATGGCCAACGTGGTCATACCTGTCAGTAGAAGTGCTCCAGCACCCGGCCAGTGCATTATTTTAAAAAGCACACCAACGGAAGTTATTGAAAGGCCGAGAAATCCGAGGATATGCATAAGTCTTTCCCCTTTCTCAGATTCTTTGAGTTTGTGGCTCAATATTATAGGTAGGTAGCCAAATACGAGAAACGCTACTCCTAAGACTGCCATAGGACTGGCGCCAGGCCAATGCATGAGTTTAAAAATCGTCCCCGCCAAGAGAAGAAAAGTTGAAGTCAGCCCGAAACCAAATGTTAGTTTTTTCATAGTAGCATTCATTTCGGTTAGTAATTCAAATGTTTGAGTTTGAACCTGCTTTAACCCTCCAGGTCCGAAAAGGGCAATTGTATGTTGAAAAGCAGCCTCGAAAGAGTCGCCTTGTTCTATTTTGTCTTCAATAGATGTACACACGTGATCCAAAAGGTCCTCGTGCAATTCATCATGAGCTACACCATGTTGCTTTATGTAGGCACTGATTAGTTCAATCTGTTGTTCGTTCAATTCAGGCATAACTAAAGGTGGTTTGAGTGAACGAATTCAAGAGTGAATTCATGGTTTTTGAAAATTCTTTAAACTCGACAACCCGATCGTTGGCTTGTTGATTTCCTGTTTCAGTTAAGCTGTAATACTTCCGTACTCGTTTACCGATACTTACTTTTTCTGTAGAGAGTAGACCATCTGCCTGAAGCTTGTGAAGCGTAGGGTAGAGCGCACCTTCGGTCAGTTGGATCTTACCATCGGTTTTCTCCTTTACATGTTGTGTGATCTCATAACCGTACATCTTTTCGTGCTCTGCCAAAAGACTGAGAACGATGGTTTTGAGTGTTCCTTTTATTAGCTCGTTTGAATACATAGGACAATGATACATAAATAACTTAAGTATAAGAATCTTAGGTATTACGAATTTTGATGTTCTTTATTGTTGTGAAGTGAAAAAATGGAACACAGATAAGACTGATTAAATTGATTAGCATGATTTTAGATTTGGAAATGAGATAAGACTAAATCGGTTAGACCTGTTCAATCAGTGTTCTATTCAATCATCTTTGCAGGCTTGAAAAACAAGAAAGGAATAGCGCTTCTCCTGTCTGCCCATGTTGTGAGCAGTTCTGCTCAGGGAATTACTATGCTGAGCATTCCGTGGTATTTCGCCTCAATTATTGATGAGGCCGAAATGTTTGGGAAGGTTTTGGCAGGTGCCACTTTCGTAAGCATGTTTTGGACAGTTTATGCCGGTACACTGATTGACCGGTATTCCCGCAAATACATATTTCTGGTTGCCTCTTTAGTTGGATTGATTGGCTTGGGTGGCGCAGGTTTGTACGGGCACCTGTATCAGGAAATGCCCATTTGGATCGTTGCAGGTGTTTTCGTCTTTACATTTTTCGGATTCAATATTCATTATCCGAACCTGTATGCCTTCACACAGCAAATGGCGGCCAAGGGCGAGTATGGAAAGGTTAATTCCATAATTGAGATTCTGGGGCAAAGCTCAAATGTCATATCCGGTGCGGTTGGGGCGGTTTTATTGATGGGATCGACTGGTGAGGCAATTGATTTTCTTGGGGTACAAATGCACTTCCCTTTGATTTTCGAGGCGTGGGAAATCTGGGAAATATTCCTGTTGGACGCTGCTACCTACGTTGTGGCCATGTGCATCATCCCGTTTATTACGTATGATTCAACTAAGGATTTGCCGATTGACGTGGATCCGATGATTCAGCGGTTGAAAACGGGTTGGAGGTTCCTTTCTGAACACAAGGATATCCGAACTTTTGGAATTGCATCCTACGCCATATTTATTGTTCTGCTGGTAGAAGTTCAATACTTGTTGGCCATTTATGTCGATAATCAGCTGGAAGCTGGAGCGGATGTTTACGCCAGCAGCGAAGTCTATTTCGCTTTGGGAAGTCTGTCCGCAGGTTTCTTTATAAGGAAGTTGACGCGGACAATGAAACCTATAACTTCCATAATTGTCTTGATGAGTATGGGCGGAGTGGTCTTTATCCTGGCTGCAGCATTTAAAAGTGTTTTGATTTTCTACCTGATATCGGCAGTAATCGGTTTTTCAAATGCAGGCGCTCGTGTTACGCGAGTCACGCACTTATTCAATCACATTCCCAACAATATTATTGGCAGAGCAAACTCAATCTTCTACGTCTACAATATTGCGATGAGAGGGTTGATGTTGATGATTTTCTCAACCGTATTCTTCGATACGGGAAACAACATCATTTGGGCATATGCCATCTGTGGAGTGTTTATTCTGATGTCGACAATTCCTTTAATTAGGATGCGGAACACCGTTCAATCCTGAGTCTTTGATAGAATCTTTTGAAGTGCCTCAGGTTTCAATTCCTCCCGGTAAGGTTGAAGTGGAATTGCGTAATAATTCTCGGTAAAATGGCTTCTGCCCGGACCGAAATAAAGTAGGTTCATTGAATTAAGGTCAAATGCACTAAGCTTCATTGGTGCTGCAGAAATGAACGCTTTGTCTTCGTCAATATAGAATGGATTGAGAGCCATAACATGAATGATGCTGTCGTTCTCTACCAAGCCTTGGCGTTTTCCCTTAATGATTGGTAATTCATTCAGGCGATTCGAAATAATCGGGCCTAATGGGAAAAGTCCTTTCATCTTTCCTTTCAGGAAAAAGGCCACTGCACTTGAATCGGTTTCTTTTCCGCTCTTCGATTGAAAAGGTGGGTCGCTCAGATAGTTTACAATCTTCTGTCCATCCTGACTAAGTCCTACAAACTCATCCAAAAACAATGGAAATCGGTATTGCTCGGTTGAATCTTTCTTTGAGAAGACAATAGTCAACGGTTTTATAGAATCCGATGGAGGAATTGATATCAGAAAGAACTTTCCATTCTGATTTCTTAGCTCAAAGGCATTGGGACGTTCTTGGCAAAAAGCCGAGAACGCTGAAAAAATGAATATGTAAAGAAGGATTGAACGCATCATGACGCTCCATCAAAGTTACTGCCGATCAAGTAAATGCGTTAAGACCTGTAACGTCCATGCCGGTAATCAGCAGATGAATGTCGTGTGTGCCTTCGTAAGTGACAACACTTTCTAGGTTCATCATATGACGCATAATCGGGTACTCACCTGTAATGCCCATTCCGCCTAGCATTTGTCGAGATTCTCTTGCTATTTTCAGTGCTATGTCTACATTATTTCGCTTGGCCATACTAATGTGCTGTGGCGTAGCTCTGTTCTCATTCTTCAAAACGCCCAATCGCCAAACAAGTAATTGCGCCTTGGTAATCTCGGTAATCATCTCGGCTAATTTCTTTTGCTGAAGTTGGAATCCTCCAATCGGTCTACCGAACTGAATCCGCTCTTTAGAATAACGCAAAGCAGTATCGTAGCAATCCAAAGCGGCACCCAGAGCTCCCCATGCGATTCCATAACGAGCTGAGTTTAGGCAGCTCAACGGGCCTTTCAGTCCACGGATATCTGGGAACAGATTTTCTTTAGGAACCTTCACATTATCAAATACCAATTCACCTGTTGCAGATGCACGTAGACTCCACTTACCGTGTGTTTCTGGAGTTGTGAAGCCTTCCATTCCTCGCTCTACAACCAATCCTCTTATTGCGCCTTCTTCATCCTTAGCCCAAACCACAGCAATGTCAGCGAATGGAGAATTCGAGATCCACATTTTCGCCCCATTTAAAATGACGTGGTCACCAGCATCCTTAATGTTGGTGACCATACTTGATGGGTCGGAACCATGATCAGGCTCGGTCAATCCAAAGCATCCTAAAAGCTCGCCTGTGGCCAATTTTGGCAACCACTTTTGCTTTTGTGCTTCAGTGGCATAGCTCCAAATCGGAAACATTACCAACGAACTCTGAACAGAAGCAGTGCTTCTTAGACCGCTATCACAACGCTCCAATTCCTGCATGATAATCCCGTAGGAAATTTGATCCAATCCGGGACCGCCATATTCAGCTGGGATATAAGGACCGAAAGCTCCGATTTCTCCCAGACCAGCTAACAGGTGTCTTGGGAATTCAGCTTTCTGAGCGTATTCTTCAATAATAGGAGAAACCTCTTTCTTCACCCAAGCACGGGCTGTATCACGGATAAGTTTGTGCTCGTCTGTAAGCAGCTCATCCATCAAATAGTAATCGTGTCCTTGATATCTGTCGTCAGCCATAATCGTTCGAATTTGGGCGGCAAAAGTAGCCAAAAACCATCCCTCGAAATCGACCTTTTCTATCTTATTCGTGGGGTGCGTGACACTTAAGGCGTTAAAGTGATTTTGGTCTCCAACTTTTTTGGTTGAGATGAGTAATCTTGTAAACCGATTGATAGCATTGAAATGAAGAAAGTATTCGCAGTATTTGTAGTCGGAATTGTGGGATTGGTCATGATAGTGGCGCTTTCAACCGAACAAGCAGTATCTTATACCTCAGGTGCGCCTGAGGCCAAAACTGGTTCACCGGGAGATGGAGCACATTGTGCAACAAGTGGATGTCACGCAAATAGTCCTGCAACTCCAACTGGAAATGAGATAGTTGGATTGATTTCAAATGTTCCTGTTTCTGGATATGTTCCGGGTACTACCTATGATTTTACAGCCACCATGAGTGATCCTTCGATTTCAAAATTTGGATTTGAAGTTTCTCCACAGAATATTGACGGTGATGTTTTGGGGACGTTGATTGCTGGACCACAAACGGGTCTTGTTGGCCTGAACGGTTATGTGACCCACACGTTTTCCTTCACTACCGGACCAGGAACTCGAACTTGGGATTTTAGTTGGACGGCTCCAGAGTCCGGAACAGGCGATGTAACGTTTTACGGGGCATTTAATTTCGCAAACAACAATAATCAGACAGGTGGAGATGTTATTGTATTGTTGGATTCAACCGTATCGGAGGACATTGCCACTTACATAAATGATCGACCTATAAATGCGTTTAATATTTATCCTAATCCTATTGGTAACGTTTTTAGCGTTAACGGGACGCAAGGGTCGGCTCAATATCACATATTTAACCTCGAAGGTAAAATGATTCAGAATGGAAATGTTGATGGTCGATCTGCGATTAAAATTGATCGGTCAAAGGTCAAATCCGGCATATACTTTATCCGAGTGAATGATAAAGATCATGATGAAATCTCTCGAGTTTTGATTCGTTAACGTTTAGTGATTGAATTGAAAAGGCCCGAATGCATTTGCATTCGGGCCTTTTGTTTAACAGCGTTAGTCGAGTTATTACTTACTCATTTCCGCCAATTTCTGGTAGAAAAACGGAATAGTTTGAATTCCTTTCAGGTAGTTGAAAACACCGTAATGCTCGTCTGGCGAATGGATAGAATCTGAATCCAATCCGAATCCCATCAATACAGAAGGAAGTCCAAGAACATCTTTGAAAAGTGCAACAATTGGAATGCTTCCACCGCCTCTCACTGGAATTGGCGCCTTGCCAAAAGTTAGTTCCATGGCTTGGTGTGCCGCTTGGTAACCAACATTATCGGTAGGGGTGAGGTAAGGCATTCCACCATGGTGTGGAGTAACCTTAATGTGAACTGAAGGTGGTGCAACTGCAACCAAATGATTGGTAATCAACTGAGTGATTTTGTCTGGGTCTTGTCCCGGAACCAAACGGGCTGAAATCTTTGCGTATGCTTTTGAAGGCAGAACCGTTTTAGCGCCTTCGCCAATGTATCCTCCCCAAATGCCATTTACATCTAACGATGGGCGAATAGTACAACGCTCGGTGGTAGAATATCCATTTTCACCGCCAACTGCGTTTACGCCTAAATCGTCTTTGTAATCCTGCTCGTTAAACGGAGCTTTGGCCATTTCAGCGCGATCTTCATCCGTTACAACATCAACATCAGAATAAAATCCTGGAATGTTGATTTGACCTTGATCATCATGCAATTCGGCCAATATTTTGCAAAGGGCGTTTGCCGGATTCACAATTGCTCCACCGTAAACGCCACTGTGAAGGTCCTTATTTGGACCGGTCACCTCAACTTCTAAATAGCTTAAACCACGAAGTCCAACCGTTATTGATGGACAATCATTGGCAATCATACTTGTGTCCGATATCAAAACAAGATCAGCAGCTAGCTTCTCTTTATTGTTGTCTAGGAATGTCGCTAGATTCTCAGAACCAACTTCTTCCTCACCTTCAATCATAAATTTTACGTTGCAGGCCAATGCATCGTTCTTCAGCATCAGTTCAAAAGCTTTCACATGCATGAACATTTGACCCTTATCGTCACATGCTCCACGAGCATAGATTTTCCCATCTTTTATCACGGGTTCAAATGGAGGAGAAGTCCAAAGATCCAATGGGTCAGGTGGTTGTACATCGTAGTGGCCGTAAACCAAAACGGTTGGCAATGATGGGTCAAAAATCTTGTCCCCATATACAATTGGATGACCTTCGGTCTCACATATTTCCAAATTCTCAACGCCTCCTTCGGCCATTAAGTCGCGTAGCAACTCAGCGGTTTTCAGTACGTCTCCATCATATGCCGGATCGGCACTAATCGATGGAATTCGAAGGAGAGACATCAATTCTTCAAGAAATCTGTCCTGATTGTCGGCAATGTAACGGTCTGCGGTGTTTAGATCCATTTTTTTCGTTTGATAGATTGGCAAATTTATGTTATTATGTGAGGTTTTACGGGCTCTGCCTGTTGCATGAAATGAGAGTTTTTAAGATAAATAGAATGCTTGTAGAAAGCGCGGCCAAATGGTTGGGTTTCCATGTGTTGCTGGCTGTGATGGTCCTTGGTTTATCTGTGCAGTCATTCGCCACACATATTGTGGGTGGAGAGATTTTCTATGAATGTCTTGGAGGTGATCAATACCTCATCACACTCAACTTGTACAGAGATTGCATTTTAGGCGAAGCAGAATTTGATGATCCTGCAACAATCACAGTATTTGATGCAAATGGAGCAATCTTCACCACACTATATCCAAGCTTTACGGGTGCTAATATTTTGGAAGTCACGGTTGACAATCCTTGTTTGCAAGTGCCACCCATTGTCTGTGTCGACCATGCCGTTTACGAGTCGGAAGTAACGCTCCCTTTTTTAGCTGGAGGATACCAGGTAGTTTATCAACGTTGTTGTCGAAACAACAGCATTATCAACCTTTCAATGCCTGAAGATATGGGGGCAACCTACTATCTAAATATTCCAGAACTGGCCCTGAACTCCTGTAATAGTAGCCCTCAATTCGATCAATTTCCCCCGGTTGCTTTATGCGCTGATAATCCGCTTTTCTTAGATCAATCTGCAACCGATCCTGACGGAGACGAGCTCGTTTACAGCTTGTGTGATCCATTTCACGGGGCAAGTCCGGCTTTACCTGCACCGGATCCAGACGCACCCCCACCGTACCAATTTGTTAATTGGGCACCAGGCTTTAGCGGTGCAAATCCAATGAATGCAAATCCAGCGCTCACCATCGATCCGGTTACCGGAGAATTAACTGGTACGCCATCTCAAGTTGGTCAATACGTGGTAGGTGTGTGTGTGGAGGAATACAGAGATGGTGTTTTGCTTGGCGTGAACAAACGGGACTTTCAATTTAATGTGGTGACTTGTGAGTCAAATGTGGAAGCAATAATTGCAGATTTTAGTCCCGACTTTGATCCCTGCGATGGATTAGAGGTTTCATTTGAAAGCCAAAGTATCAATGGTGAAGAATTTGCCTGGGATTTCGGTGTTTCTGGAACAGAGACAGATGTTTCTTCGGAGGAATTTCCAAGTTACATGTACCCTGATAGCGGAACCTACACGGTTTCACTTATTGCAAACCCGGGTTTTCCATGCGCCCACGAAGACGAACAGGAGGTGACCGTTCATCGTCCAGTTATAGCGGAGATCACACCAGTAGAAAACCAATGTGCCGACATCAATTCCTTTGAATTTGAAGTGGGCGGACAATTTGGAGGAGGCGCAGAATTTCTTTGGGATTTTGGACCATTAGCTACTCCTGGTTCAAGCACAGATCAATTCCCTACTGGAATTTCGTTTTCAGAATTGGGTGAAATTGAGATTTCAGTCGTGGTGTTTGAACCCGTCTGTGATGATTCGGATGAGGAAACTATAGTTACGTTAATCCGACCGCTTGCCTCTGTTGAGCTTCAAGAATACATTGGTTGTAATCCTTTTAAAATTGAATTTGAGGATCAGTCTCAGTCATCTACACCGCTTCAATATCTGTGGGACTTAGGAAATGGAGTGCAATCTGTACATCCTGAGCCATATAATATTTATGATTCGGCAGGAGTATATGACTTGAGTCTTACAGTATGGACTTCCTCGGGCTGTGTCGATACTTCATACTTGCTGCTTCCTGGGGCAATCACAGTAAATCCTTCACCGAATTCGAAATTCGACCGTTGGCCTGCCGAGGCTTCCATCTTCGAACCTCACTTTTCTTTTGAAGGACTTACAGATTCGATTGTTGGATGCTGGTTGGAACTTGGAGATGGTGAGGAGGAAACCGGAATTTTACCAGACTGTGAGTTTCAATATTCTTACAGCGATACGGGTTGGTATTATCCAACATATTTTGTGGAAAATGAATTCGGTTGCATTGATTCTACAAAATTAGAACTAAGGGTTTTGCCGGAGTATAGAATGTGGGTTCCAAATGCTTTTACACCCAATGGTGATGGGGTTAACGATACGTTTAAACCTAACATGATGGGCGCCAAAAAGTATGACTTTTGGATTAAGGATAGATGGGGTAGAACCGTTTTTCATACTGATAATCCTGAAGTTGCCTGGGATGGAAAAGTTGGTGAAAGCAACCAAGTAGCACACATGAACGTCTTTGCCTACGAAATCCTATTAGTAGATGTGCATGGGATTCAACATAACTTGTTTGGACACGTCACACTTTACAGGAATTAAAAATTGTCCGACTTACCTTTGCATTCAGACTCACCACCAATGGATCTTAAAAAGATTATTCTTCTCTCGCTTGTTGCTGTGTTTTCTGCAGCAACAGGCTTTGCTCAAATTACTATTACGCCTCCCGGACAAACTGCTCTTGACTTCGCCCAAATTATTGCTGGACCAGGTATAACGGTCTCGAATGCGACCTTTATTGGTGATCCAATGGCAATTGGAGAATTTGGCTCAGGAGCCAACGATCCTGGTCTTGGTATTCCAAGTGGAGTTGTGATGGCCTCAGGTGCTGTCGCTGATGTTGCGGCTGATAATGGCACGTTTGCAAGTACAATTGTTGGTTCGGCTGGTGAGCCATATTTGGCAACGTTGGCTGGAGAGATATCGAATGATGCGATCGTACTTGAGTTTGATTTCGTTCCAAATGCAGATTTCGTTTCGTTTAAATATGTTTTTGGTTCAGAAGAATATCCGGAATGGGTGTGCTCAAGTTTTAACGACATGTTCGCGTTTACAATTACCGGTGTTACTGTGCCTTTGCCTCAAACTAATATAGCTTTGATTCCAGGAACCGCAATTGGAGTGGCGATCAACACGATAAATGATGACCCATTATGTGGTGGTGATTATTCTGCCTTTTACGTTGATAATTCTGTAGGCGCTGCAAGCACATATTGCGTTTATGATGGGCTCACAGTTGTTTTAATTGCAGAGTCACAAGTGATTTGTGGCGAAACGTATCGTTTGAGAATGATGTTGTCTGATGGTGGTGATTCATCTTTTGACTCAGGATGTTTTATCGAGGAGAATTCACTAACAACTGGAAACGTGACCATTGAAACTGCTTCTATTGGAGGAGATACAATGGCAATTGAAGGATGTGGTGACATTACCGTTCAACTTACATTGAATGGGGACATTCCAGCTCAAGATGTGGTAGTTCCACTTTGGTTAGGTGGATGGACTGCTGAATGGGGGATTGATTATGATCCAATTTCCGCAATTAATTTGGCTGATAGCACAATAACGATTCCAGCCGGTTCAAATAGTGTATCATTTACAGTAAGCCCTGTTAATGACAATATTCCAGAAGGGTTAGAGTATTTGGATTTGATTGCGATAACCTCCACCTGTGGAAACTTAGATACCCTGCGACTGTATATAAATGATCTTGTGCCCTTGACCCTTAATATGCCTAATGATACGGTCATCTGTACTGGTAATGCGGTATTGACTGCACAGGCTGTTGGTGGTGGTGGAGATTATACTTATGATTGGGTTGGGACTGGCATTGCCGATACAATTTTTCCAGCACCAGCTGTATCAACTTGGTATTACTGCACCGTAACAGATGAATGTGGTTCAGCTTCTGCAACTGACAGTGTTCAGGTCATTGTAGATGGAGGACCAGAAGCGAATGCTGGCTTCGATGTTACAGTTTGCATAGGAGGAACGATTTCTTTGAACGGATCCTCCAATACAACTAATGTTACATACGAATGGGATTTGCCTCTATACTTGGATGATCCCTTGATAAATAACCCAATTTGTACTCCAGCCTTCGAAATTGATTATCAGTTAACGGTGACAAGAGACGATGGGTGCTGGAATATAGATTCAGTTTCCGTAACACTCTCTGATCCACCGACTTCGGATTTTGATTTGCCCATTTCGGCTTGCCTGGGAGATCCAATGATTATTGACTACGCAGGAAATGCAGATGAAGCTGGAACATACAACTGGGATTTCGGAACAGGAAACCAATTGAACGGCACAGGTAGTGGGCCATACTCAGTTTCATGGGATAACGCAGGAATCCAAAATGTAACGTTAGGAGTGTACTGGAATGGATGTACTTCGGTACCATTAACACATCAAATTGAGATTATTGCTCAACCTGTTATTGAGGCAGGAATTCCAATCTCGATATGTTCAGGAGATCCAGGAGTTATTGGTATAGCAGGAAATCCCGCCTACAATTATGCGTGGAGTCCGATAAATGGGTTGGATGATCCCACTTCAGCCACGGCTAATGTCTCACTCACCAATTTCACTAATGAACATATTTCTACTACCTATTATCTAACGGCTAGTGACCAAGGATGTATCAGCACCGATAGTGTCGAAGTGACGGTTTATGCTACGCCAACAGCGCAATTCTCTATACCCGATGGAGAGTGTTTCAAATCCAATTCATTTGATTTTTCTGCACTTGGCTTCTTTGGGCAAACGGCTTCTTTTGATTGGGGTTTTGGTGTTGATGGATTTCCTTCAAATTCTCCTGATGCTCAGCCATCAGGTGTGATTTTCAACACACATGGTAATCAATCTGTCACGCTTACAGTTACTGAGAATGGCTGCGTAAGTACTCCTTATACTGCTGCAATTGAGGTGTATCCTATGCCAGATGCAAATTTCATAAGTGAAGATTTGGAAGGCTGTCAGCCATATGCAGCTAAATTCAGAAACATCTCTATTGGTCATGGCTCTTTTCTGTACGAATCGTGGGACTTTGGTGACAGCGAAACAGCATCTCAGCACGATCCAACGCATACATATTTAGAAGATGGAATGTTTACCGTAAACCTTCTCGTTACCAGTGCTGAAGGATGTAAGGACAGTATCAACTTTTCAAATTACGTACAAGTTCATCCAAAGCCGGATGCTTTTTTCGCAGCCTCGCCTAAGTTGATGACAGTTCTTGATCCTACGACACATGTTGAAAGCAAGGCTATAGGAATCATTCAATCTTGTGAGTATACAATCGAGCCTGAAGGATTACCAGTTTACAATTGCGATTTCGATTATACGTTTGAGGATACCCTAACGTACACGATTACGCAATACGTTACTTCGGATTATGGATGTTTGGACACAATATCAGACGAGGTTAAAGTTCGACCAATCTATACCATGTACATTCCAACTGGGTTTACTCCAGACAGAGACAATATCAATGAAACCTGGAGACCAATAAGCGAAGGGATGAAAGAATACAAAGTTTGGGTTCTTGATCGATGGGGAAGTGAGGTTTGGTATTCAGCAAACCCAGAAGAATCATGGGATGGAACATTTAAAGGAAAGTTACTTCCAGTTGGTGTGTATACATATCGAGTTGAGACTTGGGATGTTTTAGGCGAACCACACCAACACAACGGCTGGTTCCACCTTTTCAAGTAAGCGAGTTGGAATAGCTGAGGGTAAGACCATCCTATTCTGTCATTTTCACCCTTCACTGCCACTTTATTCGATAAGTACCGTCCATGGTTCTTATGTGGTTGCGCGATTATCTAAATCACCTTGGCTTCTATCATTTCACAGGGCAATAATTACTATTCGCGGATGTCTAAGGCAATGTATGATGAATTCGTAGCTTTGGAAATTGCCCTTTACGAGACGAAACTGTAGCAACCACTCATGAGAGAATTGATTAAAGCACGTACGACCATCGGTTTAAGAAATGCATTAAGAATGATTAAATCTGAATATCGGATTAGTCGAATGCATCAAAATGGAATAAAGGTGGCTAGTAAAAAATATGGCGGAAAGAAGGAATTAAAGTTAAACCTAGGCTGTGGACACACACAAGCCGGGTTGGGTGAATATTGACTTTTATCCTGATTCGGACGTAAACCTAGATTTACGAGAGGCTTTACCTTTTGATGATGACAGCTGCAGCTCCATCTATTCCGAGCATTTTTTCGAGCATATTTCTTATCCTGAAGAAACCACGGTATTCCTTGCCGAAAGTTTGCGGTCTATGCGTTCAGGGGGTGTTTTTAGGGTCGGAGTTCCTGATACAGAATGGTGCCTTACGGCATACACGGATGAGAATTCTGAGTATTGGAAGCACGCAAAGAACACATGGCATCCATGGTGTACGACCAAGCTTCACCATATTAACTTCCATTTTCGCCAAGGGCAAGAACATAAGTATGCCTACGATTTTGAAACCATGAAGGATGTTTTGGAAAAAGCAGGTTTTACAAACGTGACCAATTCCGAATTCGACCCTGAAAAGGATAGTGAGGTTCGAAGACTCGGTACTCTATATGTGAATTGTGAAAAGCCCTGAGCTTCATTTGTGACCAATTCGGGAAATACCCGATATTGAATTTCGAGCATTTGCTTGAGTCTCATTTCGATCAATAGAATCCGTCCAAGCCAAAATAAATCAGAGCAAGCTTTAGTAAGTCACTTGGTGGGCTTTATGGCAATTTGATTCGTATCTATATTGCTCCTGAAAAGACCCATTCCCAAACATCCCAATATCTACCCCAGTTCCAGTAAGGGCCATCCCACGGTGGAGCGTAGTGATATGTCATTCGCAGATTAGCGTAAACCGCTAGACCTGTCAGAATGATGGCGCCTAACTTTAATACCACGTTAGATTTTCGGAAGTAATCAAATGCAAAAGCCATTGGTATAGCCCCAATTGCGAAGTATTCGATGAAAGCCCGATGACCGAATGCTCCACCAAACCACCAGGCCCACCAGCTGCTGAATGTATAAATGGCCAGCATGAAGATTCCAGCAATCAAAATTGTATTGACCCGTTGGACTTTCCACATAGCAATTAGGCCAGCTGGAATCGCAAGCAAAATAGGTGCATACATGAACAGTCCATTCTGGTAGCTGAAAAGCATATGCCTGATTTTTGGATTGTCCCAAAAGATGAATCCTTCATTTTCGTACGAATACGTGAACCATTCCCCTGAGAATTGCTTCCAGTAGTAGAATTGTGGGATAAAAAGTACTGCGGTCAAAATGCAGATCCAATAAATAAGGCCTGAATTCCAGATTGATATAAATCTAGATTTTGCCCCAGAGATATTGACAGAATCAAGAAATGGAATAAGCGCAAGAATGATAATTCCTGTTGGTCGAATAAATACAATCAGGCTCGCAGCCAAGGCGAGCCTAAGTGTGTTTAGGAATGAATGTCCTTCGGTTTTCCATCTATCGGTAAAATAGATTAGCAAGGTGAAGAGGAAGAAGCTATAAACATGTGACATCCCGCCCTCTCCGGTGGTGTAATAAAATAAATTGGTGCCAAGGCCAATTGATAATAGGGTTATGCTGACTGCCCAATCTGAGAATCTTTTTTCTAGGAACCGCTTAAGAAAGGTCATTCCAAGCATGAAGTAAAACAGAGCGCTAAACAATATGGAATATCCATAAGGGGCAGAATATCCATCTGCCAAATAATCGGTTACAGAAGCATAGACATGCGCAATAATGAATGCTGGAAATTCTAGGATGGCTACGCCATAGGTGTACTTTGATCTTGCCCAACCTAGTTCCGCATTAGGAATTGTACAGCCGGAGGTGCATGGCAATCCCTAAAATCCTCCGTTAATAAATGTTGCTGGTAGGTAGAGGTAATAGCCCTCGGAGTCTGCCCAAATAATGGAGGTGATGTTTTCGCTATTGAATCGGCTTAGAGCAGAAGATCCGGCAATGAGCATTATTAACCAAATAACTCTTGATCCAAACCATTTAGACAAATGGTCGCTCATTCCTGCACCAAAGGATAATTCCACCAAATGCCGCTTTCTTTATTCTCTGACCCAGAGGAAAGAAACGTATTGAGTTGTAAATGAGAAAGAGTTCCTCCTCTTGTAGTCGATGATAATTTGATCAAATTCTTCCCTTGATAGAGGGTTAATTGCTTCTCTATCCTGACCCAACCATTCAAAATGTCAGCATATTCAGTTGGCTTTATTAAAACCGTGTCAACCAAATTTGATTGGAAATGAAGAAGTTCCACTTCTGGTAATCCGGTTTCTGCCTGGTTCAACTTTAACCAATAGCTGACCTCAGCATTGAGCCCGCTCTTAGAAACATTAATCACCGTATCCAGAAGCAACTGTTCTGGATTTATAGTGATGACCGAAGCATCCGAAAAGAATGCATTGATTTCGCTCAGGTCAAGCCTGTTTTGAGATGCATTCGAAACGTCCATTAATTCGAGAGCATAAACTGTGAACGATTCATTTGATAGGATCTCTTTTCCTTGATCAACTATGAACTGCTCACCTTGCGTTAAATCACCATTTAATCTTAAAACAAGAATCGGAAGATCTGATTCCAAATCATCAAGAATAGCTCTGGTGATTACCGGGTGAGCCACCAGCTGAGCCTGCTTTTCTGTAACAGATAATGAAGTTCGTGACATCAATCCTCCAAACATGGGTAGTCCAGTTGAGAATGATGCGTTAGCGGCCATCGTGAATGAACCCTGGGCACCTTCAAGGCCTATTTTCTCTGAGCCCACCAAGCTAAATGGGATTGGCAGGATGGCTTGGAAATCGGAGGACTTGTATCCTGCATTTTCCAGCTGGTCATTGAAAGTTGAATTGAAGGTAAACTCGTTGGGATGATTCATCAACATCAGCCCCTTAATCCCCTTGATGTTCGATGTCATATCAACTCCCCAAATGATAAAAACCAGTGCCATCATAGAGTTTGCAACAACCTTTAGTTTCCCCTTTGACGCAATTTGTAGATGCCTGAAAACCATGTAGAAATACACCACTGCACTAACTGTAAATACGTAGTAGAATATCCAAACTAACCGACCCAAGGACCTAAACTGCTTAAGCGCTAAAATGTGGTCGCTCAGCCAAAGAAGCCCTAAACGATTTAAGATTCCAGCTGAAATGAATAGTACAAGAATGGAAGGGATGAAGGCATTTCGGACCACATTAGGACTACTAAGCCACAAGGGTGCTTTCCATTTTTTTCTTCGGATATCCGCAACTACCTTCCACAGGAAGAAGAAAAGAAAAAGCGTTGCAGGAAGACCTACATACCCTTGACCTTCCCATTCTGGGTGTGTCCAAATTCGAAATAAATAGTCCCTTACAAGCGTAAACATTGGACCATGAATAGGAACAAAAACGCTCGAAAATGAGGATTCGTAGGCACCCATTCCGTATGGGGCTAATGGACGGTCAGAATAGATTTCGGTGAATGAGAAGTAGGCGGCCATTGAAATTGCTGGAAGCACAACAATGCCCAAAAGCCAAGGCCACATTGAGCGGTCAGCTTTAAAGGCAATAATTCTAAACGCATTAAAGGCGAACAAGGACCCAGCAAAAGCCAATGAAATCAGCAAATGATACGGTTGATTTAGACTGAAAACTGCAACCACTAAATAATATAAGAGCGCCCAAACCCACTTTTTATCCGCTTCGTAAATCTTGATAATCATCCACCATAATAGAGGAATGTAAAACGTGTATGCCAGGGCATAGTGGCCAGAGAATCTTTGAATTTGTGGACTTAGAAAAGCAATGATTAATGCAAACGGAACCGCGAACCAAGCGGGAATCAGCGCTTTTTTCAAAATGGAATGGACGAGTAATGCGCATAACACAAGACTCATAATCATGATAATATTCATGGCGCCCATCATAGCTTGACCATTTGCTACACTTGGCTCAAAGAACATTTTGAAAAGTGATGTTAGAACCGGTTGCCCATCGGCAAAAGTTAGTTGATCACCATATGGGTGAAGCATGCCTTTGAAGAACCAGCCTTCACCATGAACAACCTGATAGAGTACGGTGTAGTAGTTCTTTATTCCGTCCCCAACACCAAAAACAAAGACCGAAGGATCGGCCATAATATCTCCGTAAAACCGGAATATGATTAGCAAGGCGCCAAGCATTACAGCTAGATAAGGAAGATATTTATTGAGGATGTTCACCGGCTAAATAGCAACTTCAGCAAGTTACCCGATTCTTGGATCAATATTCTCAGACCCAAACCCGGAAGCTGAATTCCTGACTGCAAACGTACTTCAACGCCAATTATTCTAAGCGACTTTTTAGATGCTGACCTCACGGTTTCCAAATCAAAGAGATACCGGTCGATTGTAGTATCCAGCACCACATTTCGCCCTACCTCATTCATGGCTTTCAATCCACCCTGAGTGTCGCCTATTTTGAGATTAAACAGGCTTTTATTCAGACGTAAAAGGCCTTTTGAAATCAACCTTCTAAATGTGCTTAACGTTGAATAGTAGGACTCTCCACGAGTTCCTAACGCCAAGTCAACATTACCATTTCCCACGGTTTTGATCATAATCGCCATGTCTTCCACCCTGTACGGTACATCAACATCGGTGAACATGGAAACAGCTGCTTGACTCTTACCCAGTCCTGATCTAATGGCGGCACCCTTTCCTTTATTTATGGTGTGTTCGATGATCTGCAACTGCCATTCCTCCGTTTCCAAGTCGCCCATCTCAGACTTAAATCCATCTGGAGAACCATCGTTCACCACGATTAACTTGTCTAATTTGAATTCTGGTGTTGCTTGATTCAACTCTTTTAAAGAATTGATCAAATGCTTAGCCCAGCCCGCTTTTGGGTTGTAGCAAGGAATAACAACATCAAACGATTGTTGGGTCATCGGCCCCAAAAATAGAGTTTAAGAACGGGCGATGTTGTGGTATGACAGATCGGCAGTAAGGGTGAATAATACCTACCTTTGCTGCCCGATAATTGAGCCCAATGTTGAAGGAAGATTCTGATAAACAAGTTGAAGAAGCCCGCCAAGGAGAGGCGCTCGAGTTGGATATGGCAGGCAAGGCGACTAAGAAGCTTTACATGGAATCGTATGGCTGCGCCATGAACTTTTCTGATAGTGAGGTGGTGGCTTCTGTTCTTCAAAAGGATGGCTATACTACAACTAAGGATGTTGCCGAAGCGGATGTAATCTTTATCAATACATGCGCAATCCGGGATAATGCTGAGCAACGAATTCGTGGTAGACTGGCTCAATTCAACGTAATTAAGAAGAACAAGAAAGATCTAATTGTTGGCGTGATGGGCTGCATGGCCGAACGCTTGAAAGAACAATTACTAGAGGAGGAGAAGATTGTAGATATGGTGATTGGGCCAGACGCGTATCGCGATTTGCCTAATCTTTTAAAAGAAGCGGAAACGGGTCAAAAAGCAGTGAATGTTCAGCTGTCTTTGGAAGAAACGTATGCTGATATCAGCCCTGTGCGATTAGGAGGAAACGGCATTACGGCTCTGGTTAGCATTACCCGTGGTTGCGACAACATGTGTTCATTCTGTGTGGTTCCTTTTACTCGAGGTAGAGAAAGAAGTCGTAATCCAGAATCGATTGTTGCGGAGGCGCAAGATTTGTTTGACCGAGGGTATCGAGAGGTTACTTTGCTTGGTCAGAATGTGAATTCATACTTGTGGACGCCAACGTTAAATTCCAAAAAGCTGATAAACAAAGCTTTGGAGGAGAACGGAACATTGAACGGAGAAACCCCGGTGACGTTTGCTCAATTGATGGAAATGGTGGCGGAGGTCGATCCACTTTTAAGAGTTCGGTTTTCAACTTCTCATCCAAAAGATATGGGTGATGACGTGTTGTACGCTATCGCTAAACACCCGAACATTTGTGACAATATTCACCTTCCGGTTCAAAGCGGGAATAGTGAGTTGCTCGAAAAGATGAATCGCGGTTATACCCGAGAATGGTACCTAAATCGAATTGAGGCCATTAACAGGATTATTCCTGGATCCGGAATTACGACCGACATAATTACTGGGTTTTGTGGCGAGACGGACGAACAATTTGAGGACACTTACACTTTAATGGAAGAGGTTGGATTTGATTTCTCTTACATGTACAAGTATTCGGAAAGACCGAAAACAAAGGCAGAAAGAAAGTACGAAGACGATATTTCAGAGGAGGTTAAAAGCTCACGATTGGATCGAGTAATCAAACTTCAAAGAGGATTGGCTTTGAAAAGCAATGAAGCTGATATTGGAAAGACCTTCGAGATTTTGGTTGAAGGCTTGTCCAAAAGAAACGACCAACAATTGGCAGGACGTAGTTCTGAAAACAAGTTGACCATATTCCCAAAGGGAGAACACAAAGCTGGAGAATACGTGTACGTGAAAATCAATGATTGCACGTCCGCCACGTTATTCGGAGAAGTAGTTGAAAAACCATGAGTGTAGATTCTATTAAACAGAGATTCGGCATAATTGGGCATTCCCCATTGCTCAACCACGCCATTGATACGGCTCAGCAAGTTGCGCCTACGGACATTTCCGTTTTGGTAACTGGAGAGAGTGGAACAGGAAAAGAAGTATTTCCGAAAATCATTCACCAACTGGGTGCTCGAAAGCATGGGCAATACATTGCGGTTAACTGTGGCGCAATCCCCGAAGGAACGATTGATTCGGAACTTTTCGGACACGAAAAGGGATCTTTTACTGGTGCGGTAGATTCAAGAAAAGGCTACTTCGAAGTAGCGGATGGAGGAACAATCTTTTTAGATGAGGTGGCAGAATTGCCAGTTTCTACTCAGGTCAGATTACTCCGTGTTCTCGAAACAGGTGAGTTTATCAAGGTGGGTTCATCTAAGCCGATTAAAACGGATGTGAGGATTGTTGCTGCAACCAATGTGAACATTCCGGAGGCCATCCAAAAAGGAAAATTCCGAGAGGACCTTTATTACAGATTGAATACGGTGCCGATTCCAGTACCTGCATTGCGTGATCGAGAAGATGACATTCCGCTTTTGTTTCGAAAGTTCGCAATGGACTTTGCCGAGAAATATCGGATGCCTTCCATAAGATTGACAGACGATGCCCAGGAAATGCTGAAGCAATTTGCATGGCCAGGAAACATCCGGCAACTGAAAAATATAACGGAGCAAATCTCGATTATAGAGAAACATAGAGAAGTTGGCCCAGCTACGTTGCGACATTACTTACCGGATCTTGGTCAATCCAGTTTGCCGGTGGTTCAAAAGGAAGGGCAAAGTGGAGGAGCTAGCGGTGATTTCTCTGAGCGAGAGTTGATGTATAAAGTACTGTTCGATATGAAGCAGGACATTAATGACCTGAAAAAATTGGTGGTTGATTTGGCATCAAGTGGTGATGGAAATATCAATGTAAGTGAGGGAAATGCGCAAGTTGTACAGAAACTGTATCGAGAGATTGGGCCGGATACCGATTTGTCTGGAATGACAATTCAGCCCAGAGGCACGGAAGAGCGGCAAGAGATTGAAGTGGAAGAATCACTTTCGCTGGAGGACCGCGAAATTGAGTTGATTAAAAAAGCGTTGACCAAGCATAGAGGCAAACGAAAAGGCGCAGCTGCCGAATTGGGTATCTCAGAGCGAACGCTCTACCGTAAGATTAAAGAGCACGACATTAATTAAAGGATGAAATCCGAAAAAATGAAATCAGAAATTCGAAAAATGGAAATAGTTAGGGCCATCAAGGCGTTTCGAATTTCCTATTTCCTATTTCTGATTTTGCCATTTATGGCAGGGTGTGGTGTGTATTCATTCACAGGAGCTAGCATTTCGCCAGAGGTGAAGTCGGTCAGCATCGACCTATTTCCGAGTTATGCAGCCTTGGCTCCGCCCAATATGCCGCAGCTTTTTACCGAGACACTTCGTGATAAATTCGTTTCGCTTACCAACTTGGATCTCATCACACGAAACGGTGACATCCGATTCAAAGGATCCATCACCAATTATCGAACAAACCCGGTGGCCATTCAAGGAAACGAGACGGCAGCTAAGAACCGTCTTTCTGTAACTGTATCGGTGGAATACACTGACACAACAAATCCGGATGCAAGTTTTGAGAAGAACTTTACGCGCTTCGCAGACTTCGATTCCAACCGAAACATTACGGACGTAGAGCAGGATTTGATTGTTGAAATCAACGAGCAAATTGTTCAGGACATATTCAACGAATCGGTGGTGAACTGGTAATGCGTGCTTCCGATTTCCATAACATCCTTGAAGGCAAGAACGATCCGAATGTTGATCGTTTGAAGGTTCTTCAAAGTGTGGTAGAGAAGTACCCATATTTCACTGCGGCTCAAGTTCTTCTTGCCAAAGAAATGTGGG
>JBLFWJ010000031.1:0-23298 GCA_047611425.1 Bacteroidia bacterium
ATGTTGGAGTTTTCCGGGTTCTTTGCCAATTTTTTAAAGGCCTCAATACGGTAGTGATTGATGAACTCACTGAAATTCTTCCCTAAATTTTCATTCAGCAACCAAGAGAGCTGATTGGGGTGAATGTTAATCTGATCAGCCAATAATCGAAGCGATAGATCTGGGTTTAGGTAGGGCTCTTTCTCATTAATATGGGAAAGCAGCTTTGTCGAATAGGTAGTAACGGCATCATTGTCTAGAAGCGCTTTCTTTTTCTTAATGGTTTCGCCAAATAGATCTTCGGGAAACAGTTTCTTTTGAAATTCACCATATCTCGGATCACTTTTTATTGGACCAACCAAGGGGTCTGCAAACCGAAGTAATAGCAATGGAGATCTAGTTTCAATCGCATCACTAACCCATTTAAATGCTTTTTCAGTTTCACCTAGCACGGAATACAACAGGAAGAGGTAGGAACTAGCCGTAAATCCATCCGGAGCTGCTGCTTGCTCCAACAAAAGATCTCTGTATTTTTCTGTGTTTTCCTTGTCGTTATCAACGGCATAGGATAAGGCGATAGCACCTATTTTCTCTCCAATGATTACAATTTCGGAAGGCATTGCATCGAAAAAAGGAATCACTTCATCACTTCTACCTAACATCAGGAGGCAAATGGATTTGACCGAAAGTGCAGGAATGTTTTTCGGATTCACCTCCAAACACCGGTCTAATTGCTCAAGCGATTTGGAATAATCTTCGAGCATATAATCCAAGTAACCGCTATAGAATTGGGTTTCCTGAGAAAGTGGATCTATAGTTAATGCAATGTCTAAATGCTTCCGTGCCTTTTCTTTTTGACCAGCCAGAATGTACAAGAAGGACATAAATTGCTGCGCTTCAACATAATTCGGGTTTAGTTCGATGGATCGGGATGCAAGTTCAAACGATTTTCGATAATTGCATTCTGTAAAGAAGGCAAGGTTGGCAAGAAGGTAATACGCATCTGGCAATCGGTCGTTTAGCTGAATAGCCTGATTTGCCAAGGAAGCAGCTTTTCCCCAACCTTCTTCAAACGAAATGTAGCCGCAGGTTGCCATGAAGCTTTGTGAATCTCCAAGTCCCACCAATGATCTTGTGTGGTTTGGGTCTAGTTCAAGTGCCTTTTCGTAAAGTGAAATGGCTTTTTGAACGTCTTCTGGGTTCCACTTGTTCTTGTAAAACGAAGCTTTCAGTGAATACTCGTATGCATCAATGCTGTCGGTCTGTTTTTCAACTAGATGTTCCTGAATTTCCAAGTGCCCGAATTGCTCACGTAGCTTTTCGGCTATCAACAGGCTTATCTCATCCTGAACCTGGAAAACATCATTTATCTCTCTATCCCATGTTTCAGACCAAAAGTGAAAGTCCTCTTTAGCATCAATCAATTGTGCCGTAATGCGCATGGATTTGCCAGAAAGCCTGACACTTCCTTCTAAAATCGTTGACACATTGAGTTGTTCTCCAATCTCCGTTATCGGAATATTCTTGCCTTTAAAGAAGAAAGCAGATGTTCTAGAAGTAACCTTTAATTCCTGAATCTTAGCTAGGGCATTTATAATCTCTTCGGTAATACCATCGCTGAAGTACTCGTTCTCCTCACTTGTGCTCATGTTTACGAATGGGAGAACGGCAATGGTCTTTTCATGCATGAGTTATAGATTCTAATGGTTCTATTGCGAAGGTTGGCATTCTAAACTGATGAACCCCATTCCAAATTATGAAAAGGTTTAGAGTACCTCCAACAGTTGTGCACAATGCTTGTTCTCGTTTAAGAGTCCACTTCAATGGCAGTGAGAATGGACCGTTCCGGATTTTTTTGACATAAAAAAAGCCTATCCAAACGGATAGGCTTCTACATCCAAGGATGCAAGAAATAATTTAGCTCACAGAAACGTTGATTGCGTTCAAGCCTTTAGGGCTCTCTTCAACATCAAAAGTTACTTTATCACCTTCATTAATATCTTCAGTTAGTGAATTCTGATGTACAAATACATCCTTACCACCATCATCTGGTGTTATGAATCCAAATCCTTTAGCGTTGTTGAAAAACTTTACTGTACCGTTACTCATTATTATGTTTTTTTAAAATACACGGCAAAAGTACTATTAAATTCAACATAAACATTAGCCATGTTTTTGAATCACAATAAGTTACGTGAATAAGAGTGGAAATTAGCGTGCTGAGCATGCCATTCGGGAGAAATTAAATGAGAGGCACAATGCATTCTAACTGTGCAAATTCAATGTTCTTACAAGTCTCCGTTGCTTCTTATTCAGTACATATATCCTAGTAAATCGAGCATACCGTCATTCCACTTTTTCGAGGAAACGCTCTTAATCAGGAAGAAAGCGTCCTTTATTCTTTCGTTCCCAATACCATTATTCTTATGGTTGTGAATCTTTAACCAACTGGTGGTTATGTCGATTACACTGAATCCTAACTTCTCGTAAAAGCTAGGTGCGTTTGTTACAAGAAACATGAAATCAATTTTATCAGAATTGCTTGTAGCGATTCGCTCAAACTCTACCATTAGAGCATTTCCTATTCCTTGCCCTTGAAATTCGGGGTCTACGCAAAGATCTACAACACCAAAAACACTGACTGCCGTATTATTCAGATTCATCACGCGAAAGTCGATACCGACTTGACCGATTAACGTGCTGTTTTCCCAAGCGAGGATTCTGCTATGAGGTAATTGTTTGAAGTAATCCCGACCGTTATATGCTATGTAGGGAAAACACTTCTTTAGCAGGTGATTAATCTTTTCTGAAGTATCCCCATTAATTTGAAACTCACTGATAAGCTCTAATTCCATCTGTACCAAACGAATTACGCAACCCGCAGAATCTTCTCCATTTTGCGGCCTCTAGCCAATTCCTCTAACAACTTGTCTAGGTGTCGAACTTCTCGTGTTGTCTTGTTCGTGATTTCTTCTACTCGATATCCGCAAATCACACCCTTTATCAATGATGCATTCGGGTTCAATTTGGCATTATTGAAAAACGTTTCAAAGGTGACCTTCTTCTCGATGAACTCTTGGACCTTTTTTTCATCGTAGCCAGTAAGCCACTCAATTACTTCATGAAGTTCTGCAACGGTCCGGCCCTTCTTCTCCACCTTGGTAACGTAATGTGGATAAACGGAGGCGAAGCTCATTTTCGCAACGCGTTCGTCATGGTGGCTGGTGTCGGTCATAGTGTTAAACTTGACGGTTTAAGCTGTGATAATAGGAGGGAAGAGAACGCCATTTAAAGGCACTTTATTTTTCAATCCGTCTCTACCGATTTTTGAGGAGGGAATAATTTGGAAACGATGAACCCTACCAGCATAGCCATAGCGAAGGAAGGCGCAAGCACATCCAACTCTTTAAAATATGGGCCGATTCCTTCCATATCTGTTACCACAAACTTGAAAAACATCACCGACAAGAACCCTGTTATCATAGAAGCAATAGCTCCTTTTTCAGAATAGCCTTTCCAGAAAAGAGATAGAATGATGACAGGGCAGAACGTGGCTGCAATTCCAGACCATCCAAAAATCATAATCCAAAACACCTGTCTATCTGGATAGAGATTGTAAAGTAAGATGGCAATCCCAAGTGCGGTTAATGCCATTGCGACAGTAACGAATCTTGAAAAATTCGCTAGATCTTTGTCCTTTAAATCAGGTCTAATTATTTTCTGGTAGAAGTCACGGGTAACCGCACTAGAAGCAAGAATGAGCAGGGAGTCAATGGTTGACATAATGGCCGAAAGCACGATGGCAATATAGATGGCCACTAAAATTGTTGGCAAGAATTGGTTGGTGACCATGCTTAGCACATTCTCCCCACCAGTACCAAGCACTGCCTCTGGATCCTGTCCTGCTTCCGTGAAATATATCCGACCAAGAATACCGATGGTTACCGCTGCAGCATCTGTTAAAAGCGTGAAAGCCAGAGCAATCCATTTGCCTTTGTCAATCTCTTTTTCACTTTCAATGGACATAAAGCGAACGTAAACCTGTGGTGAGCCTAGGAAGCCTAACCCAATCATGGAGAAACCCAGAAGCGTAAATACGTTCATCCAAACGTCATCACTTCTCCCCATTATATTGGTTAGCGTGGGGTCAATGGCATTCAACCCTTCGGTAATTCCAGCGCCATGGTCCATAGAGAACCAGACAACAATTGGGAGTAAAACCAATCCGAAAAACATGAGGATACCTTGGAACATATCCGACCAAACTGCGGCCACGAATCCGCCAATAAAAATGTAGACTAGCACAATACCAAAACCAATCAGAGCCCCAATTCGATAATCAATACCAAGCATGGATTGAAACGCAATTCCCGTTACATCCATTTGGGACGCAACATAGATAACCACGAAGACCACCAGCACCGAAGCTGCTATGATTCGCAGGGTATTAGTGGTTGATTTAAAATGACTTTCGAGGTAGTCGGGTATTGTGATTGACTGGTATTTATCAGACAGCATTTTAAATCGTTTGGCCATAAATTGCCAAGAGAGAAAGACCCCGAGCACTTCGCCAGCAACAACCCAGTATCCAGAGTAGCCCGCCATAGCACCCATTCCTGTTAGGCCGATTAATAGCCAACCGGATTCCCCTGTGGCTCGAGCAGAGAAAGCGACAGCCCAAAAGCCCATCTTTTTTCCGCCTAAATAATAGTCACTCATACTCTTGACTCTACGCGAAGCCATTATTCCGATTAGAAAGAGAATCAGAACGTAAATGACGAGGACGATTATTTTGATGGCCATAGGTTTTCTTTATACTGTAATGATAGGGTTCCTATAAGATTGGTTTCATTCTAATAGTTCCTTAATCATTTTTTCAGCGTGGTCTGCTGCCCAGCCTTCATCTTTAGTGCAAAACTTTATTGTTTTATTGAAGTGTTCCACTGCCTTTTCAGTGTCTTTTAGCTGTTGATAGACTACGGCAGTTCCATAATAACCGCCAAAGTATGTGGGGTAATCTTGCTCCAAAACTTCAAATAGTCTTAGAGCATTGTTGTTCTTATTCGCATTGATAAAAGCGATTCCGAATTTGAATAGTGCGCCTTTAGATACAGCGTAGTTTATGGTGTCCGTTTTAATTTCATTGTACAGTTCAATGCCTTTTTCAATGCCCTTTTGATTGATCTCTTTTTCAACAACAATTTCAAAAGGCATCTGGAATTTGCAATTCGTAAAGTGACTAATCAGTGCTTTGGCTCTATTCCGTAATTCTTGTCCTCGTTTGTTTCGATTGGTGAAAATGGCAACGGAAATACCTTCACTGGGAATTCTGATTACGTGGCTTCCAAACCCAGTGGACGAACCACCGTGTTGCAGAATTTTAGAGCCTTTGAAATAATGGATCTTCCAACCATATCCATATCCATCTTCGTTTGACTTCCCGTTTGCATCGTAATTGTAAAAAGCATCATCCAGCTTTTCTTGCTGAATCAACTCGTTCGAATACAATGCCTTGTCCCATTTGTAATAGTCGAAAGCTGAAGTGTAAACGCCACCATCACCTTGTATGGCGCTGGTGATGCTTTGGTCTTTCGCAGTTATTGACGTGTCCTTGACCACATAACCGTACGCCCTGTTTTTGATGTCCTTGTCAATTTCTAGAATGGTAGAATTGGTCATCTCCAGAGGTTGGAAGATTTCCTTTTGCATAAAGTCTGCAAATGAAACACCGGATATTTTCGCAACCACTTCGGCTAGAACAGCATAACCCGTATTGCTGTAAGCATACTTTGTATTGGGTTGAAAATATGTACTGTCCGTTTCCAGTAACCCAGCAAGAACATCCTTGTCCAAAAGTTGCTCAGTTCTACCTTCCTCTATAAATCGGTTATACCGTACCAAACCGGAACGATGCGTTAAGAGCTGTTTGATGGTAATGTCGTTTCCATATTTGGGGAATTCAGGAAATACATCAGTAATCCGTGTTTCGTAGGATAGCTTGTCCTGATCAATCAAGATCATTATCGCCATTGCGGTAAACTGTTTCGTTACGGAGGCAATCCGATAGTTTGTTTCAGGAGTGGCGAGAATCTTATTGTCTAGGTCAGCATAGCCATAGCTTTTGGCCAATTCAATCTCCCCATCTTTTATCACCAGCACGCTTGCGCTTGGTCTATTCTCGCTGTAATCTTTGAAAAGGTAATCGACAAAATTGATGTCGTAGTCTGACTTCGAGTTGTCCTCAGTTATTTGCTTTGCTGACTTACAGCCAATGAATAGAATCGAAAGGATCAGGATAAATTGAATGAATTTCATTTTGCTGTACACGAGAATGGACTGACTTAAAGCGCTAAAAATAGGAGGGAAGGCCTTCCGAACCATCGGGCAGTTTCAATGAGCGAAACTTTGCATTGATGCGTGTTCCTAAGTTGCCTAGACCTAACAGGTTTTCAAAACCTGTTAGGTCTTCTAGCCCAAAAACCAAGCCCTTGGCAATAAAAACCTGTTAGAACTTTATTGGATCGCTAATCCTCATCTTCAAGCGACAAGCCTCTCACCGATTCAATGATTGTATCCTTTTCTGTGAGACAGGTATTGAAATTTGCGACATCGTCAAATAAGTCAATTACTTCCTTTCGCTTCAACATGGTAATTCCATTGGAATTCAACGCTTGGTATGATGAATAAGGATATGATTCATATTCGGCAATGCCATAGTGGCTGGTATTCCTATTTACGTAAAGAATTAGGTTACGCAAATAGGTTTTGGTATCGACCTTTTGCCGCTTCGGATGTTCCTGAAAAAGACTGCCTCTTCTGCTATATTTCTTATTGAAAGCCTTCGCATAGGCATTGAACATATTGGACAAGGGTTGCGAAAGCTTTTTTCCACCTTGCTTGAATTCAATTGGAAGTTCCTTCTCCGCTTTTATTCGAAGCACGAAATGAAAATGATTTGGAAGAAGGCAATAGCTATATACGTCTGAAATCGGAAGTAGATATTTCTTAACCAATTGAAGGAAGTATAAATAATTGGCGTCCTCCCGGAAAATGACCTCTCGGTTATTTCCTCGATTGTAGAAATGGAAAAACGTATCCGGTTCCAAGACTTGGTTTTTCATGAATGAAAAGTAGTTAGACTTGGCTTCTAGACCTAACAGGTTTCCCTAGCACCCAGACCTAACAGGTTTTTAAAACCTGTTAGGTCTTCTTAACGGTTGCAGCAAGCGCCACTCAGCTAATAATACAGGCCGAGCTCACGCTGGTGAGAATGATTCCCTTATTCCGTTTTTTCCGGTACTTCTCTTACTGGTCGTTATCATATACTGACCAAAGGAGAATAATGGGCCATTAATAGGCCCGACAATAGGGAGATGCCTGTGAATTTCATGCGTTGTTAAAAGAGCGTTAACACTTTGCTGCACGAAAAATAACAGTTTTATGGCAAAGCATAGAAGAAGTCGAATCAAACTCGGTCTAAAACCGTTTGGCTTAATGACGGGTAAGCTCTAAGGATTGGCTGTCACCATGTTTGCGTCTATATCGGAGGATTTACAATCCGTCCATTAAAGCCAATAGACCAGCTTCTGTAGTTTCCACCATGGTAACATCAACCTGCTGACCAGCAGCAATGTCGAATTCTGATAAGTGGTAGAACATCGTTCCAGCGGAGTTCATGGCAAAGCAAACCGACTTAACATGCGCCCCAATTGGCACATTTCCAGACTCCACACCATCTACCTGCATTACAGACTCTAAGTCCGTGAAGTAGAGAAACTTCATCACCCCAGTTAAATTATCATCTGTTGAGATATAGGAAACCGTAGTAACGGCCGATGGGTCGTAATCGGCAAAGTAGTCACAGTTAATCCAGCCCATCACAGGAACCAACAGGTTGTAAAATGCGACTGTGTCCATCGTTACCGATTCCAGTGCATCCACATTGGGACTAATGCTTATGGCCGATGGATTGTCGTGCCAGAGTACCATTGCTCCATCTACTTCTCCAAAGAACATTCCCATGGCTGGATCCTGATTCTGTGTCGGTGCCTTGGCTCTGTAAACCTTATTCGGCTTTAAAACCAATTCAACGCCATCTTTGAATGCTCGAACTCGAATTTCCCCACCCGTTGTCAGAAGTTGACCATTGGAAATGGTTGGCAATTGATAGAGCATCATGTCTCCAGGTTGATAAACTTCAATCAGTTTAATGATGATAGGGTAGGAGACATCTCCACCTCCCGGAAACATGAAAATGGAACTATCCATGTAGAGGTGCGTGCCTTGATTGCCAATTATAGGCCCGCTGCCACCCGTATCCAACACAAACTCCTGCTCTTCGGGCTTGTTGTCATTCATCCACTCGTAAGGTTCTTCATACTCATTTTGGGCAATCCGTTGCTTAGAGCAATCGGTAAAAACCAAAGCAGTAAACAATAGAATGATTGTAGCAGGAATTAGGGTTTGGGTCAATTTCATTTTGGTCAAGTTTGTCAATTACATATACGCGGGGCAGTCGTAGCGGTTGCGTCCTTTAAAGTTAGGAAAGTACATGATGCCAATATGAATGGCGCCTTCCAAGTACATTGGATTGTATCTAAATTCAAGGAACGGACGCCACTTTTTATCTAAGAAAACGGCACCTCCGCCAACCTCTGTAATGACATCCAACGGCTTTGCTTTATCAAAATTGCTTTCAGCAAAATTTGGCCAATAGTTTACGCTTCCGCCAGCCAAAGCATAAGGCCTCACGATGGGATGATAGAAAGGCGCGTAGTGCAACTCGAGGCCACCAATTACCTCATGCACTTGATTAAAACTTGGATAGTATTGGCCTTGAATGAGTAATGAAAGCGGCTTGAAGATGAACCACTGTGCTCGGGCGCCAAATCCCCAACCTTCCGATTGAATATTGTAGGAACCACTAACACCAAACCCAATATCTACTTGAGCAGAAGTGGAATTGAAAACCAACAGAAAAAGGAAGCTGAGCCAAACGTTTTTCAAGATTATAAATATACTGTTGAGGATTGAAGCGTGTTTGCTAAAAGTCTAGAATTCTGCTATCCTGTCAGGTCTTTACTGCAGGTTTTCCGCCATTCTCTGAACACTTGTCAGGCTTTCCGCAATGGCATGGGCATTGACATCCAAGAATCCACAAGAACTAATACCTAGATTCTAACAGCTAATAGCTCAAGAAAATGGCAACTGAAACTGCAGACAAAACAAAAAAAGGGACGATTAATGTTTCTACGGAGAACATCTTCCCAATCATCAAGAAATTCCTTTACTCAGACCACGAGATCTTTTTACGGGAATTGGTAGCCAACGCTACGGACGCAACTCAAAAACTAAAAACCCTAAGTGGGATTGATAAGTTTAAAGGTGAACTTGGAGAATTAATAGTAACCATCGAACTTGACGAAAAAGCAGGTACGCTTACGATTAAGGACAACGGAATCGGAATGACTTCCGAGGAGGTTGACAAGTACATCAACGACATTGCGTTTTCTGGCGCAGAGGAATTCGTAAACAAATACAAGGACAAGTCGGAGGCGATTATCGGCCACTTCGGTCTTGGTTTCTATTCTTCTTTCATGGTGGCAAAAGAGGTGGAGATTATCACCAAAAGCTACATGAAGAGCAAGAAGGCTGCGCATTGGACTTGTGACGGTAGCCCGAATTATACACTGACTGAACACGACAAGAAGGAGCGCGGAACGGAGATTATTCTTCACATTGCTGATGACAGCAAGGAGTTCTTGCAGCAAGCTAGAATCCAAGGGGTTTTGGACAAGTACTGTAAGTTCTTGCCAGTTCAAATTCAGTTCGGAACTAAGACGAGAACTGAGTACGCAAAGCGTGACGACAAAGGCGAGAAAATAGGGGAGGACGTTGAGATAGTTGAAGACAACATCATCAACAATCCAACTCCAGCTTGGACAAAAAGCCCAGGCGACTTGTCAGAAGCAGATTACAACGGGTTCTATCGTGAACTATATCCGTCTTCTTATGACGAGCCGTTGTTCAACATCCATTTGAATGTTGACTACCCGTTCAATCTTACTGGTATCCTTTACTTCCCGAAGATTAAGGACAATATTCAGGTTCAGAAGGACAAAATTCAACTCTACAGCAATCAAGTATTCATTACGGATAATGTAGAGAACATCGTTCCTGAATTCTTGACGCTACTTCATGGTGTGATTGACTCACCGGACATTCCTTTGAATGTTTCGAGAAGCTATCTTCAGAGTGATCACAACGTTCAAAAGATCAGTAACCATATTAGTAAGAAGGTGAGTGACAAGCTTGCCGAACTCTTCAAAACTAACCGTGAGGATTTTGAAGCGAAGTGGGATGACATCAAGATTTTCATTCAGTATGGTATGCTTAGCGATGAGAAGTTCAACGAGCGTGCTACCAAGTATTGGTTGTTTAAGAACACGGACGGCAAGTACTTCACAATGGATGAGTACAAGGCGCACATCGAGGCTGGCCAAAAGGATAAAGACGACAAGTTGGTTTATCTCTATACCAACGATGAAGAGGCGCAGCACAACTACATTGATTCAGCTACAGAAAAGGGCTACGATGTATTGGTGATGGACAGTCCGTTGGATTCTCACTTTGTGAATCAGTTGGAGCAGAAGCTTGAGAACAGTTCGTTTGCGCGTGTTGATGCCGATACGATTGACAAATTGATCAAGAAGGATGAAGAAGCACCGAGCAAGCTAAGCGATGAGGAGAAGGAGAAGCTGAAGCCGATTTTCGAAGCGCAAGTTGGTGCGGAAGAAGGAAAGCCTGGTAAGTACACGGTTCAGTTTGAGAACCTGAGTGAGACGGATATGCCAGTGGTTATCACCCAGCCTGAGTTCATGCGTAGAATGAACGACATGCAGAAAATGAATGGTGGCGGTAACAATCCGATGATGGCAATGGGCGGAATGGAGATGTTCAACTTGGTTGTAAACGCAAACCACCCAAAGGTTGGCGAGATTCTAAAAAGTAAGGGCGACAATAAGGAGAAGAAAGCCAAACAATTGTGCGATCTCGCTTTATTGAGTCAAGGCCTTCTGAAAGGAAAAGAACTAAGCGCATTCTTGAAGCGAAGTGTGGATATGATTTAAAGTTGACTGAGGAGTCATACTGAGCTTGTCGAAGTGCGCTTAAGTTCAACAAATGCTAATGATAAAAGCCCCATTCGGATTTCCGAACGGGGCTTTTTTGTGTTGTCTGAATCTGGTTATAACTTCATTGCTTCATTGGAATGAAAAGAACCCATTAGCGTTGAGGAATCGCGCGTTCTAATTATCAACTCACCATCGATTTACAATGTCACACTTCACTTCAGAAGATTCGAGAACACATTATTTCCGATCCAAAAGGATTTGAGAAGGGGGTAAACGGAAAGGACTTTAAAAAGAACTTTGGCGAGATAAGATGGGAGAAGAACAAGCGTTTGCCATCGCAGGAGATGATGGCCGCAGCTTTAGAAAACCCGATTATCTTCAACAAGCAATTCTACTTTTATGCAGCGTTGAAGCCAGATGAGTTGCTAAAGAAAGGCTTCAGCGAAAAGTTGTTTAAGGTTTATGACACCAGCGAAGAAGTACGGGACTATTTGACTAATGCAGTTAGCTAGTCGAGTGTTAAATCAACTATTCGAATTCTGTTTCTACCAAGTTCGATCATGCCCTTCTTTTCCATAGACTTAAGAAGTCGCGAAATCACTTCGCGGGAAGTGTGCAAATCCGTGGCGATGTCTTGATGGCTGATTCCAAGCTCCTGTAAGTCACTCATTTCTAACTTCTTGCCTAAATAGGATACCAATCGCTCGTCCATTCTATGAAAGGCGATTGAATCCATTGTATTTAACAATTCCTCAAAGCGAGCTCGGTAGGTTCCCATTACGAATTGGCGCCAGTCGGGAAACTTCATCCATTCCTCCATAAACTTTACAGGAATTTGAATCATTCGAACCGCCTCGTTTGTAACGGCTCTAATCGAGCTCATTTCGTTCGTCATGCAACACGTTAGGGAGACAGCACAAGTTTCGCCAGACTTGAGGTAATATAGAAGGATCTCGTTGCCATCATCGTCCTCCCTCAGCACCTTAATAGAGCCATCCAAGAGAATTGGAACCGATCGGATTGTGCTGCCCACTTCCATTAATGTCTCGCCCTTTTCAAGTTCGATTAGTCTACCATTCTCTGAAATGGATTCTCTCAATACAACACTCGATATTTGAGGAAGGTATTCAAGAATGATCCTGCCAAGCTCATCTTTTTGAATGACGGTTTTTCCCATATCTACAAAGTTAAGACCTTGTACCTAATTAAGCGGAACTGAATAGTAATTTCAAGTGTTCAGATGCACTTAGTGTCATTTTCACACTTTGCTTATATTTAGAGGCTCTAAGAGATTTTAATGCAAAAAATTCTATCATTCTTAATTGCTGTTTTGATGTATTCCAGTGCTACAGCACAGGATGCAACACTTACCGGAATTCTAATTGATAAGGATGATCTGCCGATAATTGGCGCCACCGTTATTCTTGAGGGTACTTCAATTGGTAGTGCAACCGATTTGGATGGAAAGTACATTATCAAAGGAATTCCTGTAGGAGAGGCTAACGTGAAATTCTCATTCATTGGGCTTAAATCTCAAGTACATCCATTCACATTTATAGCAGGGAAAACAATCACGCATAGCCTTCAGTTATTGGAGGATCGATTATTACTAGATCAAGTTGTGGTTGTAGGATACGGAACGACTTTGAAAAGAGACGTAGCTGGATCCATCTCATCTATAAGCGTTAAGGAGATTGAAAAATCACCACAGACAAGTATCGATCAAACCTTACAAGGTCAAGCTGCCGGTGTCTCGGTTACCTCACAGAATGGTATTGCTGGATCTGCGGTTAAAATCAACATCCGTGGTACCAACTCGATTGCTGCGGGATCTCAACCTTTGGTTGTTGTAGATGGAATTCCTATCACAACTGGAAGTTTTGATCCAGGTAACTTGGGGTCTGGAAGCAACGTGCTTTCCGACATCAACCCAAATGATATTGAGTCGATTGACATATTGAAGGATGCTGCAGCAACAGCGATTTACGGATCGCGTGGTGCAAATGGAGTTGTGTTGATTACCACCAAAAAAGGCAAGGCTGGAAAAGCGAGCATCAATGTGGGCTATAAGTATGGTATTGTTAACGAGACCAACAGAATGGATTTCCTTTCTGCCCAAGAACATTTGGCGTTACGAAACCAAGCAAGGATCGATGCTGGCTTGGATCCAGAAGCCGAAGGGGCAAGTGTGGGTGGTGGATTGACCAGAAGAGAGGCCGATTCTATTGCTGGAAGCGGTGGTTCGGATTGGGTAGATCGAATGTTGCGAACGGGAGAAATTCATGAAGTGACTTTGTCTGTTGCCGGTGGATCAGAAACGACCAAATACTACGTTGGTGGTTCATACTATCACCAAGATGGTTTTCTAGCTGGAAACACCTACGACAGGATGAATGCTCGGGTAAACCTTGATAATAATGTAGGTAAGATTTTGCGAGTTGGAAGCAACATGGGGCTTACCTACACGAAGAACGATCGGGTAAGAACTGGTGAAGCTGGAGGCTTGGGTGCAGCTCAACTTCTATTGCCATACATTCCTGTTGAGGATCAGAATGGTGCGTATTACCAAGATGTTTTCAATCCCGTTTGGGCGTTGGAGAATCAGTCTTTTGTGGCGAATAACATTAGAACGATTGCTTCACTCTATGCCGATGTTAACCTGCACAAGAACTTGGTCTTTCACTCAGATTTTGGCATCGACTTCCTAAACATTCAGGAGGATGAATTCAATTATCGGAATGTGAATGACCCGGCCAGTACTTCTTCTGCCTGGGATCGAACAACTCGCGTTATCAACTGGACGAATAGCAATTACCTGACTTACAGCAACACTTGGAAGGAGATCCACTACTTCAAAGGGATGGTAGGACAGTCATCGCAACGCAGCAAAACCACTGGGTTTGGCCTTACAGGGTACGACTTTCCAAATGATTACTTGACAAACCCATCGGATGCACCAGCTGAAAACCAAAGCGGTTACAGCTACGAGCAAGCTCAATCACTGCTTTCGTACTTCGCCCGTTTCAATTACAAATTGAACAACAAATACCTCTTTAATGTGAGTTTGAGGGGTGATGGAAGTTCTAAGTTCGGTCCAAACAACAAGTGGGGATTCTTCCCCGCAGGATCTGTTGGCTGGGTAATAAGTGATGAGAATTTCATGAAAGGAAGCAAGGCCGTTCCTTACTTAAAGCTGAGCGCCAGTTATGGTCTCTCTGGAAACGACCAGATTCCGAATTATGCCTTTCAAGCCTTGTACGCTACAGGATTTGACTATGCTGATACTTCTGGTATTCAGCCAACACAATTGGCCAATCCAGAATTACGTTGGGAAAAGTCGGAGCAGTTGGATGTGAATCTTGATTATGCTTTTGCCAACAGCAGAATCTTTGGCTCACTCACATATTACCAGAAGAAATCTTCCGACTTATTGCTTTTCCTTTCGTTGCCGACTTCATCAGGGTACAGCGGTGTTTGGCAAAACGTTGGTGCAGTTCAAAATTGGGGAATTGAATTCAGCCTAACCACGAAAAACATCAACAAGAAGTTTAAGTGGCAAACCAGCTTGAATTTGGCAATGAACCGAAACACAGTTTTGGATGCAGCGGGTCTTCCTCCAGATGCTTTTGAAAGTGGTCAGCCTGGAGAGGGACGAGTTATTGAAGGCTATTCAGTTGGACAATCATTCTTGGTCGAATTTGCGGGTGTTCAGGCTCAAGATGGGCAGATTGGTAAATTCGATATTAATGGTGATCCAGTGCTGAATGGAAGTGGCAACCAAGTAATGATTGATGTGGATGGCGGTACCGAGTTGTTTCACGATATCAACGGAAACGTGATGACATTCAATGACCCAACTGGAGGCGACTTTTACGGATTACACAGAAAGCCAATGGGCAGTCCGTTGCCTTTGTTCTACGGTGGCATCACGAACACCTTGTCGTTTGCTGGGGTAGAGCTGTCCTTCCTGTTTAGTGGGTCTTACGGCAATACTATATATGATGATGCTGCTAAAACCCAAGTTGGCTCTTGGCAGAATAACGCCCAACGTAGAGAAATCTTGGATGCATGGTCGCCAACCAATACCAACACCGATGTTCCTGGCTTGAACAATTACACAGCAGTCAATTCATCCCGCTTTTTGTATGATGCATCCTACATCCGATTAAGATCCATCACGCTTGCATATGACATCCCGAAAAAAGCATTGGAGAAGATAAAGCTGAGCAAGTTTAGAATCTACGTTCAAGGCGGAAACCTTTGGACGTTCACAAATTTCCCTGGTTGGGATCCTGAAGTACTAAGAAATGTAGACCCGAATTCGCAGGCAGGAAATGTCTCGTTTGCCGGGCCATATCTCGGAACACCGCAGGCTAAAACAATCAGTTTCGGATTTCAAATTGGTATTTGATCATGAGAAAGACACACATAAAATTTCTACTTGTTTGCTTCCTAATCAGTGCTGTTGGTTGCAAGGATTTTCTCGAAATCGACACTGTTAATCAGGTTCCTGCGGATCAAGCTATCACAAGTGAGCGTGACTTACAGAACCTTGTGGTCAGCATGTACAACGGTATTCAAGGCGGCTCATTCTATGGTTCCGACCTTCAGTTGTATGGAGATTTGATGGCAGATGACACGCAGGTGGAAGAATCTCAACTCAGTAATTTCGGTACAAGAGAAATCTACCAAAGATCTAGCTCTATTCAGCTTGGATTACTTAGATCGACTTGGTCAACGGCTTATCGACAAATCAATGCGGCTAACACAATTCTAAAAACCATTGAAGACAATGTTTTGGGTGATCAATTGGCGGCAAACAAGAAAGATCAGTTTAAAGCGGAGGCTTTATTTATCAGAGCGTTCTGTCATTTTGAGTTGGTGCGTTTTTGGGCATTGCCTTACAATGTTGATGCTCGAGGTGCTAACGTCCAATTGGGTGTTCCTTATAGAACTGAAGCCACGGTAAGTTTTGATCAGGATTTGAATCTCGCCCGCCACAGTGTAGAACAGGTTTATACAAATGCATTGTCCGACTTGGATCAAGCAGAAACGCATTTTGGTTTGGCTGGAATGACCAGTTCTGTTCATCGATCTTCAGAAAGAGCGGCAACTGCATTAAAAGCACGAATCAAGTTTATGTCTGGTGACTACATCGGTGCATCGGAAGAAGCAGATAAAGTGATCAATGACAATCAGTTCACACTTTTTGATTCTGCCGATGGGCATCCATTGTTGGTTCCGTTTCAGACCGAAGGCTTTAAACGACCACGTCAGGTTATTTTTCAGTTGGTGTACACCACCTTTGATCACGGGTTAAGCGGCCCATATTCACAATTGAATAACCTTCCAGTTTTCAAATATGCCGATGAAGATTTTGCGGCAACCTACAATCAGAATGATGGAAGATTGACAAAGTGGTTTCTACGAAATCCTCTGACTGGCAACGCTAGAATCAAGAAATACGACAAGCCTCAAGAGGTTGAATTCAGGAACCTTCCTGTAATTCGTTTGGCTGAAATGCACCTGATTAG
The DNA here is from genome assembly GCA_047611425.1 of Bacteroidia bacterium. GTDB lineage: Bacteria > Bacteroidota > Bacteroidia > UBA10329 > UBA10329 > JBLFWJ01. Next base: position 16,646 of record JBLFWJ010000031.1, read on the forward strand.
AGCGGAAGCCAATATGAACTCAGGTGGAAATGGAAATGGATCTGATGCATTGGAAAGCTACAACCTAGTGAGACAGCGCGCATTCGGTTCTAATCATATTGAAGAGACAAGCACTGTTCAGCTTTTGGAAAAAGTGCGCTTGGAAAGACGATGGGAAATGTGCTTTGAAAATGACCGCTATCACAATGCCAAGCGTATGAAAACCGATCTTCGCGATGATGTCATGTACAATGATGGAAGCTTAATATTCAAAATACCACAGGAGGAAATGGCCGGAAACGATTTGATCGTGCAAAATCCTTGATTAACCCTAGATACCCCTAAAACAAAAGAGATGAAACGCATTTTTACTTTTCTAATAGCATGCTCTACATTAACTGCATTTGCTCAGCAGCCTTCTTGGTTAGGAACGAACGTAGCTGACGGAATCACTTATACCGAGTACACTTTATTTGATCACGGTGTGGTTAGTTCCTATCGCATGATGGCACAGAATTCGGTGATGGACACTTCCCTAGAATGGAATTTCATTACGGCTGCTGCGGATTACTCAATCAATTGGCGACCATATAATACTGGTGAGGTTTATGGCCCGTTTAATACGATTGTTGATCCTACGGTAGATGAAGCTTCGGCCAGATACAACACTGCTTTTGGTGGTCAACCATGTGCTATGACTGGAATTCAAGCTGGATTCTTCTACACATTTGTAATAGAGAACAATGAAACGGCCGACAATAGAATGTGCATCAACGAAACTGCTTTTGATCCGGTAATGATGGATACAATCTATCACGGTCCAGAGATTCCAACTGCTTCCGATGCAGTAACATTCACAGTTGAATTGGACGGTTCGATGATGCCGAGTGTTGGTGAACACGTTTTCATTCGATACAGTATTGATGGCTTCGCGAATTCTGAATTTGCCGAGATTACCAATTTCTCCGCAGGATTGGGTACGGTGACCGTTCCGGCATTTGAAAGCGATACCACCGTAACATATTATGCATTGAGCACGGCAGAGGAGGTACCTGATGTTGCAACCATTGATTACTACACACTATTCTTTGGAAATAACGTGAACCAGAATTACCAGTTCACGGTATCCTCAATAACTTCAATTCAGCAAGAGAAATCGAAAACACAGGTATTGGTCGATTCCGATCAAATCAGAATTTCAGGCTTAGAAAGAGCCACAAAGGTTTTGATTCTTGATATGAATGGAAAAATCGTTCATCAAGATGTTCATCAGGGTTATGCGGTGATTTCATTTACTGAACTTTCAAGAGGTACATACATTCTGAATATTGAAGGATCGATAAATCAGAAATTCATAATCAACTAAAGAGTAAAATTTGAATGAAGGCTGCTTGGTTATTGCTAAGCGGCCTTTTTTTTGGATATAGAAATATGAGAGTAATTGCCGTTTGCCTTCTTCTTATCGTTCAAGTTCTAACCAGTTTAGCTCAATCTAAACCTATCCATATTTGCCCGCCTAATTGGTGGGTAGGATTTGACCAGGATACGTTGCAGATTCTCATTCATCAGGAGAATATTGGAATGGCCAATGCAATTCTAAAGCATCCTACGGTGAAAATAATTGGGCAAGAATCGGTTTCCAACCCCAATTATTTGTTTCTCAATCTTGTTATTTCTTCGAATACCAAACCCGGTACACTTCACATTGAATTGATCAAAGAGGATCAGAAACCTCAACAATTGGAATACGACCTACTTTCAAGAGCCGAAGGCTCAGAGGATAGATTAGGTGTTAATTCTGAAGATCTAATCTATTTGATTTTTCCAGATCGATTTGCCAACGGAAATGAAACCAATGATCTGGATCCAACAAAAGTGGATTCTAGGATCATTCGTGATTCAATGTTTGTTCGTCATGGTGGTGACATAGCTGGAATTAGTCAACATTTGGATTACGTTTCTGACTTGGGAGCAACGGCACTTTGGATCAACCCTTTGCTTGAAAATAATCAGCCTTTAGAATCGTACCATGGATATGCGTACACTGATCATTACGAAATCGATTCTCGATTCGGAACAAACCAAGAATACACAGACTTGGTGAATGAGGCACATACTAAGGACCTAAAAGTGTTGATCGACATCGTTTTCAACCATGTTGGAAATGAACATTGGCTGTTTATGGATATGCCAGATTCAACATGGTTCAATTGGTGGGATGAGTTTCAACGAACCAGTTATAGGGCACCAACTTTACTCGATCCGCATGCATCCGAGTTGGATCGGAAGATTATGACCGATGGTTGGTTTACGCATCATATGCCTGACTTGAACCAGCGAAACGAGAAACTAGCCAAGTACCTGATTCAGAACAGTATCTGGTGGGTAGAGTCGAGTGGGGCGGACGGTTATAGAATTGATACCTATGCTTATTCCGATCAGGATTTCATGAGGAATTGGGCAAAGGCGATTAAGGCTGAATATCCAAAGCTTTCCTTCTTTGGCGAAACATGGGTTCATGGTGCCACAATCCAATCCTTCTTTACGGAGAAGAATGGAGTGCGAGGAAACTTCGACAGCCACCTGCCAGGCGTAACTGATTTTCAATCCTATTACGCTATAAATGAAGCATTGACTAAGGAGCAAGGTTGGACGGAAGGCGCTGCTAGATTATACTACACGTTGGCTAAGGATGGTATTTACGAGGATCCAATGGCCAATGTGGTGTTCTTGGATAATCATGATCTGAGTCGGTTTTATTCAATGGTTAACGAGGATTTAGCCAAATGGAAAATGGGAATCGGCTGGTTGCTTACAACGCGAGGAATACCAATGATTTACTACGGAACAGAAATTCTGATGAAGAATTTTGCGGATCCTGACGGAAAGGTTAGAGAAGATTTTCCCGGTGGATGGAAAGGTGATTCCGCTAACAAATTTAAAGAGGAGGGAAGGTCTGATCTGGAAAACGAGGCGTTTGATTTCTTGCAGAACTTGGCCAACTTCCGAAAAGAATCCAACGCTCTGAAGACGGGGAAGTTGATTCAGTTTGTTCCGCTAGATGGGGTTTACGTCTACTTCCGAATTTACGAAGGCGAAACAATCATGGTTGTTTTAAATACTGCTGATAAAGACATTCAGATAGAATTGTCTCGTTTTGAAGAATGCCTAAAAGGAAGACGAAATCCAATGGAAGTCTTGCTTACAGAGAAGATGAAGTTGAGCGAATCACAAATAATCAAGGCTCAAACCGTTTCTGTCTACCAGTTTAATTAGGACGATTGCCCAGCTTTATTTCCAAGCATCGGTACAAATCGAAAAACGCCATGTTCTTTAATGGTTGTGGTTCCATCCTCGGCTTTATCCAAGGTGGTCATAATCTCTTCTTCGCCTTTGGTGATAGGAATCACCATAATACCGCCAGGTTTCAATTGATCCACCAATGCTGCTGGTATTGATGGGGCGCCTGCTGTAATAATAATCCGATCAAAAGGTGCGAAGGAAGGCAGGCCAGCATAGCCATCGCCATAAAAGCACTTTACCCTGAACCCCAGCTTTAGCAACAACCCTTTTGTTGAGTCAAACAATTCTTTTTGTCGTTCTACACTGAAAACTTTGGCACCCATTGCATGAAGTACAGCAGCTTGATAACCTGATCCCGTTCCTATCTCCAACACCTTCATTCCTTTTGTCAACTTAAGTAGCTGACTCTGGAAACCTACCGTGTATGGTTGGGAAATGGTTTGGCCTGCACCAATCCTAAAAGCCTTGTCCTCGTAGGCCTGTCGTTCAAAAACACTGTTTATGAATAGATGTCGTGGCACTTGCATCATAGCATTGAGCACAGCCGTGTCTTTAACGCCTTTCTCCTTGATTACTTCCATCAATAATCGTCTGTTTCCTTGATGCTTTGGCGTATCGTTCACTTAGGTTCTTGCCTTTATGCAGAATTGCGTGTTAATAATTATGGAATTGCCAAAAATGGCCAGCATCCAAAATTAATACTTTGGACACCGAGGCAAAGCATTAAAACTTGCCTTTTTAGGGAATGGAAAAACTGAAAATTGGAGTGCTTGGAGCAGGGCATTTAGGCCGCATTCACATCAAAATTCTTGCTGAAACGGAAGGATTTGAATTGGTTGGATTCTACGACCCCGATGAGACAAAGAGTGAGCAGGCCATCAAAGACTTCAACATTAAAAGGTTTGATAGCATTGAGAACCTAGTAGCAGAGTGCGATGCAGTGGATGTAGTTACACCCACGCTTTCGCATTACGATTGCGCTTCTCAAGTCATAAGAGGATCGAAGCACGTGTTTATTGAGAAACCAGTAACAAACACTTTAGATGAAGCTGAAAAACTGATTAAGCTGGCTCAAGAAGCCAATGTCAAAGTTCAAGTCGGACATGTAGAAAGGTTTAATCCTGCCTTTGTTGCAGCAGAACCCTTTTGCAACAATCCAATGTTTATCGAGGCGCATAGATTGGCACAATTCAATCCAAGAGGGACGGATGTTCCTGTTGTAATGGATTTGATGATTCATGACATCGATATAGTTCTCAGCATTGTTAAAGGAACTGTAAAGAAAATTCACGCAAGTGGAGTGCCTGTAGTAAGCCACTCTCCTGATATTGCCAATGCGCGGATTGAGTTTGACAATGGTTGCGTTGCAAATCTTACAGCGAGCAGAATCTCATTGAAAAATATGCGAAAGGCTCGAATTTTTCAAAAGGATGCCTACATCTCTGTCGACATGTTGGACAAGAAAACCGAGGTAGTTAGAATGAATGACTTAGATGGTGATACTGCCGAAGGTATGTTCATCGAATTGGGTGATGGAACTAAGCGGGGTATAAATTTTGAATTGCCGGAAGTCAAGCATACCAATGCGATTCAAGAAGAACTAAAATGTTTTCGTGAGGCAATAATCAATGATACCCGTCCGCCTGTAACAATGGAAGATGGGTACAACGCATTAAAAGTTGCACATCGTATTGTTGAGCGGATGAATCTTGGTGCAGGAATAATGGCCCAAAACATTTGAAATAAATTTCTTAATCGGGCAATAAAGACTGAGGATCCTGCGTTGCGATCGTGTTGATTTAATGTTGTTCTACTGCCTTCAAAAGGCAGTAGAACAACATTGGGTCGATGCCTAATAACCATTAATTTCGCGGCCCTTCATGGGAAAAAGCTACAACCTTCTTTTTCGTTTCAATTGGATTATCTATCTCCTAATTATAGGCGCGTTATCAAGTTGTGAAACATTCGACCCTGTAGAGGAGGCACCTTCGTTTATACGTGTTGATGATTTTACCTTTTCCACAACAAGTACTCAAGGTGATGCCTCTCATAGGATTGAGGATGTCTGGGTTTCAATCGGAACGGAGTTTATCGGAGTTTTTCCTATTCCATCTACAATTCCGCTCATTGCCAAGGGAAACAAAACGATTTCTATAGCACCGGGAATCAGACTAAATGGAATTTCCTCGGCAAGGTTAGCCTATCCGTACTATGTAGCGCATGAAGTTTCAGTCAACCTAATTCCGGATTCAGTGATTCCAATCGTTCCTGAATTCGGCTATTCGAATTCGGCTGATTTCGCATTGATTGAGGATTTCGAAGAAATTGGAATAAAGTTGGTTGCCACAGCCAATAGCTATGCGGAAATAGAAAGGACCGATAACCCATTGATTGCATTTCATGGTCAAAGTGCCAAGCTAAGCCTGCAAGAGGAGGAGTTGAAGTTTGAGTGCAAAAGCAATGTTTATTACAACCTTCCTGGATTAGGTAATCCAGTAATTCTGGAATTCAATTATAAGAGTAATCACTCACTCGTTGTGGGCACTTTTATAATTCTCCCGGACCCAACTCCTGCTAATCCTAATCAGCTAAAGGCTTTGCAACAGCCGGTAATCACACTAAATCCAACAGACGAATGGAAAAGGATTTATGTGAGTTTAATTGAGCAAGTCTCAGGAAACCCGACCAATCTAGGGATTGAGCCATTCTTCGGGTTTGTTCGTGGAAATGGAGTTGAGGGAGAGCTTACGGTCTATTTAGACAATATTAAACTTGTGTACTCTAGATGAATCGGGGCTTACAGATCTCGAAATATGTGCTGAGTGATTTGATTACAGCGAGCATCGCATGGGGCTTGTTTTTTTCGTACCGAAAAATTGTCATTGAATCCGAAAAGTATGGTCACCAAATTCTTGTCAGTTTAAAGGATGACCGCTTTTTGCAGGGTGCCATTGCCATTCCATTGTTGTGGTTGGCTTTCTATACAATCTTAGGTACCTACAATAATATTTACCGGAAATCTAGGCTGCGTGAACTTGGCCAAACTTTGTTTTCGACATTAGTAGGGGTAACGTTTCTGTTTTTCCTGTTGATTCTTGACGATGAAGTCATTGATCATACTACATATTATAAGTCCTTTGGAGTATTATTTGGACTACATTTTGGGCTGACTTTTATTGGCAGGTTTTTACTTTCCAGCATAACTGCAAGCAAAATACAGAGCCGGACAATAGGGTTTCCTACATTGATAATTGGTAGTGATGAACGCGCGTTGGAGTTGGTTGATGATTTTGAATCACAACACCGGGCTTCTGGAAATCTCTTTGTCGGCTTCCTAAACGTGAAGGATAAGAGTAGTTATGTCCTATCTG
>JBLFWJ010000032.1:0-22945 GCA_047611425.1 Bacteroidia bacterium
GAACATCAAGTGTTCAAAAAGATGGGCAAAACCAGTTCTTTCAGGGTCCTCATCCCGAGACCCTACATCGTACATCACATTTACGCAAGCGAGTGGGGTAGAGGTGTCTCGATGCACAATCACCCTCAGGCCATTCTTCAATGTGTACTTCTCAAATTCAATTTTTGACATGGCTGCAATGATAAGGAGAGTTAACCCGCATTATTCATGAGATTTCTATTCCAAACCCGAACTACCTGCAACCTCTGGAAATGTTCGAAAACCTTTTTTCTCAAAATTGGGGTGGCAATTCCTCGTCAAAGAACTTCTGTGCTTCCCAAATCTTTGGGTATTTCGACTTTTCATAACGTAAACTCATGAATAATGTGGGTTAAAGCACGGTAATGGTGAGTCGGTCAATCTTAACAACAACTTCAATACATAGTTTTGCAGCATGATTAATGAGCGAATAAAACGATTCAATCGAGAGCTGTTAAAAGCAATCAAGGAGGATGATTTGGTGCGGTTGGTCATCAGCAGTCCAGCTTATACAGAGGCAGAATTGAGGTCGATTTCTGGAAAGTTGATTACCACTGGAAAAGGGGATTTTCTGTCGTTGGTTTTTCGCAATAAAACCAATGATGTTACCAAAAACTACAAGCGGGGTGAGGTAACCGAATTGATGGAGAAACTGCTTTCTGAGGATTTCTTTCAAGCTGAGATGCAGACCAGTTCAACCCGTTGGCATTTGGCGCTAAATGCCGGGCCAAATGGCAAGTTGAAAAGCAAAGAAATTGAGGCTGAAGTCGATAAAGACCGAAGCCACGATAAGAAGAAAAACCGCCTAATTACTGGTTCTTCTTACTTGATTTCCTTGGGCATTGCGAATGAGGATGGCAGCATCAAACCAAGTAAGCAGGATAAGTACAAACAGATCAATCGCTATGTCGAGATAATGGAAGGAATCCTTAGTTCGGTAGAACTTGGAGATTCGTTTTCGGTTGCCGACATGGGTTCTGGGAAGGGCTATTTAACGTTTGCACTTTACGACCACCTCACCAACAACAAGGGAAAATCGGGTAAGATGGTTGGGGTGGAAGTTCGAAAGGACCTTATTGATAAATGCAATTCGATCGCCTCCAATTCAGGATTTAAGCGATTGAAATTTATTGAAGGATCAATAAAAGATTCTGATTTACCAGAGATAGATGTATTGATTGCATTGCATGCATGTGACACCGCGACTGATGATGCGATTTTCAGAGGAGTAACTTCAAAGGCTAAAGTCATAGTTGTAGCGCCTTGCTGCCACAAACAGGTGCGGAAGGATCTGAAAACAGAAGGCGACCTTTCTTCCATTACTCAACATGGAATTCTAAAAGAAAGGCAAGCAGAGCTTTTGACCGATGGCATTCGTGCTTTATTGCTTGAAGCGCATGGCTACAAAACCAAGGTTTTTGAATTCATCGAAACGGAACACACACCTAAAAATGTTCTAATCGTGGGTACGCTGGATTCACCAGTTGAAAAAGCCAATGATGAAGTGTTGGCCAAAATCGAATCGGTAAAGGCGATTCATGGATTGAGCAATCACTACTTGGAGTCCTTGCTGATTAAAGGCAATTAATTCTACTTATTCCAGAGCCAATCAACCGAGTATTCGGTTCCTTCAAACGCCCAGAATTGTCCCTTTACGAAACGGTAGCCTGTGTCAGCGCTAGCCATTTTTTCCATGTCTTCTGGAGAAAGGTCAACTGAAGTCGATTCGAAATTCTGCTTCAATCGTTCAGGATTTACAGATTTAGGAATGACTGCTGTTCCGCGAGTCATAGCCCAAGCAATCATTATCTGAGCTGGCGAACACGAATGTTTCTCAGCTAAGTCTTTTACCGTTGGATGCTCAAACAAGTTGGGCTCATTCTCAGCTTTCATTCCGGCACTTCTATCCGGTGATCCCAATGGAGAGTATGCAGTCATGTGGATGCCATTGTCTTTACAGAATTCAAGAAGATCGGATTGATGAAGCATTGGGTGCAACTCCACTTGGTTCATTTCAGGTTTGATAGTCGCCTGATCAGCCAAAGCTTTCAATTTGTGTTTATTGAAATTGCAGACGCCAATGTGTCGGGCAAGACCAGCATCCACAGCACTTTCCATTCCTCGCCAAGTCTCAATATGTGGCACCTCTGAAGTTGGAAGTGTTTCTTCAGCACAACTTGCATTAAAGAAATCCTTCTTGAAAACATGAGGCCAATGAACCAAATAGAGGTCGAGGTAATCCAATTGTAGGTCGGATAAAGTCTTCTTCAATGTGGGAATTACATCCTCGTTTGCATGGGAATTGTTCCACAGTTTTGAGGTGATCCACAGTTCCTTTCTAGTGACTTCACCATCCTTCATCGCATCTGAAAGTGCCTGTCCGATCTCCTTTTCATTCATATAGATGAAAGCACAATCGAAGTGTCGATAGCCAATCTTTATCGCTTCGCGAATGGCCGAGTAAACCTCACCAGGCTTCGATTTCCAAGTTCCTAGTCCGAGAATTGGAAGCTTGTCCCCGTTTCTGAATTCCAGTTCTTTCATGTTCTAAATGTTGTTGGGGCGTATTGCAATGCGCCCGTACTTTTCTATGGAAGTCGCAAACTGCCCATTTGTTTGCAAACTGAGTTGAATTCATTCACAATTTCTTGAACGATATCACCGGCAGGTTTCATTGCATCTATGTATCCTGAGATTTGCCCGATCTCCAATTCACCTTCAACCAAGTCGCCTTGAAACATTCCTTTTTTTGAACGGCCGCGTCCAAGGAGTTCTAGTAGCTCACCGCCTTCTGCACCTTTGGCTTCTAATGCCTGAACCGCCTCGAAAAACTGATTTCGAAGTAATCGAACCGGCACCAATTTCTTCATGCTCAATTTGGTGTCGCCTTCTTTAGCATCGATTATGGCTTGCTTGAAATATTCATGGCCAGAACTTTCAGGAGAAGCCACAAATCGACTTCCAATCTGTACACCTTCAGCACCCAAAGCAAATGCTGCAGCCATGCTTCTTCCAGTGCCAATCCCACCGGCTGCAATTACGGGAATGTTCACCGCATCAACTGCTTGAGGAATCAAGCACATCGTAGTTGTTTCTTCTCGGCCGTTGTGTCCTCCTGCTTCAAAACCTTCAGCAACCACGGCATCGCATCCTGCATCTTCTACCTTTTTGGCAAAGACGGAACTGGCTACCACATGCACCACCTTTATTCCATTTTCCTTCAAAAGAGGTGTCCATTTTTTTGGACTACCAGCTGAGGAAAACACGATCGGCACCTTTTCTTCAATGATTGTTTCAATATGCTTTTCAATATCGGGATAGAGTAGAGGGATGTTTACGGCAAAAGGCTTATCCGTGGCAGCCTTGCATTTCCGGACATGCTCTTTTAGAATATCTGGATACATTGAACCAGAACCAATGATCCCTAGGCCACCTGCATTGCTAACCGCACTGGCCAAACGCCAACCGCTGCACCAGATCATTCCTGCTTGAATGATGGGATATTTAATGTTGAAGAGTTGGGTTATACGATTGTTCATGAGGAAAAATTTAAAGCACGAAATTCTAAATAATTGATAACGATTCTCCACAACTCGACTTATTCTTCAAAATGCTCTTTAAACCGTTATTATTTAAAAAAGCGAAGGTGGTCTTCTTGTCCTTTATAGAGTGACCACAGAGAAAGTGGCAGAAAGCAGTCGTGGTGGGACTGAGGCCCTTCCTTCGTCAGGGAAACAAATGGAAAACACTTAGCGGCTGATTGTTTCCCTGACGAAGGAAGGGGCTCGTTATTTCATTTCGATAGACATCAATTTCACCCTGTTCACAACCCGTTTCGGATTTTGAATATTCGGATTTTGGATTTCCTTTCACCCAACTACATTTGCTCACAAACATATTTATCACCCAATGCAAGATACATCGACAACAACAGGAAGAGATACGGAGGTTTTTGACCTTATCGCAAAAGAAGGAAAGCGCCAATTGGAAGGTGTAGAATTGATTGCTTCGGAGAACTTCGTTAGCGACCAAGTAATGGAAGCGCAAGGTTCTGTTCTCACCAATAAATATGCAGAAGGACTTCCCGGAAGAAGGTATTATGGTGGATGCGAGCATGTTGATGGGATTGAAGACTTGGCAAGAAATCGAGCTAAAGAATTGTTCAATTGTGAGTTTGTAAATGTTCAACCACACTCAGGCGCTTCTGCCAATTCAGCCGTTGCTTTGGCTTGTCTTAAGCCTGGCGATGACATCCTTGGGTTTGATCTTTCTCATGGCGGGCACTTGACCCACGGGTCCCCAGTAAACTACAGCGGTATCCTTTACAAAGCGAATTTCTACGGAGTTGGTCGTGAGACAGGTACTGTAGATTATGATGCGATGGAGGTAAAGGCCAAAGAGTGCCGACCGAAGATGATTATCGCTGGTGCTTCTGCTTACAGTCGTGATTGGGATTACAAACGAATGCGTGCCATTGCCGATGAAGTTGGCGCCCTTTTAATGGCCGATATTTCTCACCCAGCGGGTATGATTGCAAGAGGTCTTTTGAACGATCCAATGGAGGATTGCCATATCGTTACAACTACCACGCATAAGACTTTAAGAGGACCAAGAGGAGGGATGATCATGGTGGGTAAAAACTTTGAGAATCCATGGGGATTGACGACCAAAAAAGGAACGGTTAAGAAGATGAGCATGTTGCTGAACAGTGCGGTTTTCCCAGGAATGCAGGGTGGTCCATTGGAACATGTGATTGCTGCAAAGGCAATTGCTTTTCAAGAAGCGCTTTCCGATTCGTACATGGATTACTGCATGCAAGTGATGCAGAACGCGAAAGTGATGGCTTCTGAATTTGTGGATCGTGGGTACAAGGTCATTTCTGGCGGAACGGACAATCATAGCATGTTGATCGACCTAAGCCCAAAGAATTTGACCGGTGCCGATGCCGATGCAGCTTTGATAAAAGCAGATATCACGGTAAACAAGAACATGGTGCCGTTTGATACCCAGCCACCGATGGTTACTTCTGGAATTAGAGTTGGTACACCTGCTATTACTACGCGAGGTGTTAAGGAGGACACCATCAAGGAAATTGTTGACATAATGGACACAGTGATGATGAACCGTGAGAATGATGCCGTAATTGGAGAGTCTCGCAAGAAGATCAATGACCTGATGGAAGGTCGTCCATTGTTCGCTTACTAAGCTTTAATGTTGATGGATTTAGGACTAGATAAGTTTGATGTGTCAACGGATATTCAACTCCGTTTTCGCGATACAGATATGTTGGGTCACGTGAATAACGTGGTTTACGTAACGTGGATGGAGTTGGGCAGAATGGCTTACACGGACAAGTACCTTCCTAATATTGATTGGAATGTCGAAGGCTTCATTCTTGCCAATGTTAACATAGACTTTATCGACCCTGTGCTACTCAACGACAAGGTTAAAGTCTACATGCGGGTGTCTAGAATTGGCAGCAAAAGCATCACGTTTGAGTCATTGATAACTCGAGACTTCGGAGAAGGAGAGCGCCCAGCCGCCAAGGGAACCAACGTGGTCGTGGCATATGATTACAAGAACAATGTTTCGGTTCCGGTACCTGAGGCTTGGAAAGAGACATTACCGAGAAATCCAAAATCCTAAATATTCAAATTCGAGACGTTTCGAATTTCAGGGTTTCAGATTTCGAATTTTCCTTTTTTATCCGTGGAACTTTCCCTCGTTCTTCAGGTTCTTCATCACTTCGGCTTCAAACTCAAGTAAAGATTGCCACTTGGCATCAACGACTTCTCGGTCTCCGTACTGGCGAGCAAAATTTAAGAAGAGTGTGTAATGGTTGGCCTCGCTGACCATTAATACGTGATAGAATTCAGATAAATCCTTGTCTTGGATTTGCTCAGAAAGCAATCGGAACCGTTCGCAGCTTCTGGCTTCTATCAAAGCAGAAATCAATAATTCGTGGGTCAGTTTGTGTTCTCTCGCCACATCTTTTGGAAAGAAGGTGAGCAACGCGCGGACGTATTCATCCCGTCTTGATTTTCCTAGTACGAGCCCACGATCTGTAATTCTCTTGTGCACCATTTGGAAGTGATCCAATTCCTCCTTGCTTAATTCAAGCATTGCTTCAACCAGATCAGATTTCTCTGGATAATGCACGATCATCGAAATGGCACTTGAAGCGGCTTTCTGCTCACACCAAGCATGGTCGATCAGAATCTCTTCAATATTCTTTTCAGCAATATCAACCCATCTTGGGTCGGTAGGAAGTTTTAGTCCGAACATACTCATGCGGCAAAAGTACTATTGAGTTTTAGGTTGTAAACCGACTGTAGTCAGTAAAGGGCAATAAAAAACCGTCTCCGGAATTGCTCCGAAGACGGTTCGTTAAAAACTTGAAAAGGATTACTTCTTCTTATCCTTCTTCGAACCTTTTGAAGGAGCTGCTGCTGGTTGCTGTTGCTTCAACTCAATTCCAAGTTCTTTCAAAAGAGCATTGGTAATGTCATTAGAAGTAGGACCTCTAAGAATTACTGATGTACCTGATCCATCAACAGAATTGAGGATGAAGTCGTAACCACCTTTTTCTTTTACTGCATCAAGCGCAAGCTCAACTTTGTCTACAATTGGCGACAAAAGCTCTTGACGCTTTTCGCTCAACTGGCGCTCACTTACTTGCTGAGTTGCTTTAACATCGGCATCCAATTTGGTGATGTTAGCCGTTAAAGTTCCTAGACCTGAAGTGTCTGGGCTTTTTGTCTTCTTCTGGTATTCGGAGTATAAATAGTTCAGTTGATTGTTCATGTCTTCCATTCTTTTTTGAAGACCTAATGAGTAAGTCTGAAGATCTTGGTTCATTGCCTTAGATTCTGGCATTACTGAAAGAACTGCATTTACATTGGTGTAACCGATTTTGTTTTGTGCAAACGATAATATCGGTAGCGCAGCGATAATTAGTGTTAAGAGTGATTTCATTTTAGTTTTTGGTTTTTAAAATATCGCGCAAAGAACGCTATTTGGCAACAGTCATGCAATTCAGTAGCAGCAGACAATGTTAAAAGACTAAAATTTCAGATCCATATGATCTAAAAGTTCCTTCGAGAAACTAACCATGTCACACACATCATCTGCTGGGGCAATGTGCAAGTACTTAAAGATCATCAATGCTTCCCCGTTGCTTTCAATGTGCTGTACTTGACTTTTTTCAAGGAACTCTAGCAAACTTGGAGAGAAGAACTTTCGCACTTCATCTTCCTCTTGGCCCATTATCAGAAACTTATCGGAAATCTTGGTAAAGAGTTTTAAGTCGGAATCTTGAATTCCTGAAATAGCCTTCACTCGATCAAATAACCTCGAGAACAAGCCTTCCTTCTCCACAATGAACTCAGGAATCTTTCCCTCCAATCGGACAACTTGAACCGTAGTGTGGAAAATCTCTAAAGAAAGCATGGCACCCTCATCAAATACGATGTCGGCAATTTCCCAGGAGGCTTTGTTCTTTTCGTCAACACCTCTAACAGCGTTTGTCTTTCGTTCTATAGGTCTGGTTTCGAAAAAGTGGAAATTCCGTAGGTATGATGTGTCCCAATCCACTTCGCGTTGAAAGGTCCAGCCATTCTGAATTGCAATTTTCTGAAGTCTTTGCTCTCGCTTTGTGACTCGTTTTTTGGTAGGGCCAGTAATAATCTTCATTGCCCTATTGTGGCTGGTAGAAGAGACGTGGTTTTCTAGTCCGATAATGGAAACCCTTCCTCCATGATCGTCTTGCACACGTTTGAAATCAATTACATTTTCCATTACGGAAAGGTCAACCAGTCGAGTGTTTGACATATCAACCCGAACTTCCGACCCTGGAGGAATTTCCTCAAAAAGCTTATTGAGTTGAAGCATGGATAGGAAGTTTGCTATTCCTCTCAGCTTAATATCATAGCTGCCATTTTCCCTTTTGTAAACCTTTGATCCAGACTTAAGCGCCATTTTGAAGAAGGTCATAACACCAACTTTGGCAAGCATCATGTGGAGCAATAATGTTATTAGAATTCCACCAATAATTCCGTAAAGAAGGTCGGTAAACAGAGTGATTACCAACGTACTGGTTAGGAACAACAACTGCTCAACGCCTTGGTCATAGGCATGTATAAAAACCTTTGGGGATGCAAGCTTAAATCCTGTATGAACTAGAATCGCGGCCAATGCCGCCAACGGCACACTTTGCAAAATAGGTGCTAGGATCAAAACGAAAACCAACAGTAAAATTCCGTGGTAAAAGTTGGCCCACTTGGTCTTCGCATTATTGTGAACGTTTACCGTACTCCTTACAATCACTGTGATAATAGGCAGGCCGCCTAAGGCACCAGAAACCATAGTGCTCAATCCAATTCCGATTAGATCCTTGTTTAGATCTGTAGTTCGTTTGTACGGATCCAGCTTGTCAACGGCTCTTGCACTAGCCAAAGATTCAACCGAAGCAATCATGGTGATGGAAAGAACCGTTAACCAGAAAGCGCCCGTTCCAATCATCCCGAAATCTGGATGCATAATGCTGTCCAAAGGGTTGTCAGGCAAATCGATTAGATATTCCGGCCCAACGCCATACTCAAATCCAAAAAGGCTAATTGTATGAGAATTGAAAAAATCAAATCCAAAAACAAATGGTAAAGCTGCGAGCAATACCCACATTGGGGCTGGAATAATGTGAAAGAGTTTATAATTCAGCTTACTATGAAAGGAAAGTAGAAGAATTCCTACTAAGGCAATCACGGCTACAAATGGATTGGCCTCAGGCAGTTTCCTGAAAATGTCGATGAGGGTTCCAATTGTTGTGGTTGCATCAGAGGTTGTACCTAATGCAAAATGCATCTGCTTTGAGAATATGATAACGCCAATGGCCGCCAATATTCCGTGTAAAACAGAGGAAGGGAGGAGATTTGCAAATCTTCCCATCTTCAAGAAACCAAGTAGAATTTGAATGGCACCAGAGACAACTATTGCGGCCAAGACATAATTGATATTGCCCTCCAAGGCCAATAATCCACCAAGAATAACTGCAATTAGTCCTGCTGCTGGTCCATTAATGGCCATATGCCCACCTCGGAAAAATGTGGTTACAACTCCTCCAATAATGGCCGATAGTACTCCAGCCATTGGTGCCACTTCAGAGGCGACCGCAATTCCAAGTGCCAGAGGCAATGCAACTAAGGAAACACTGACGGCAGCACTCAAATCGTTGCGCCAATTTTCCTTTAACCCTTTAAAGCCGCTAGACGGTACTTTGTTTAGTCCCTGCATTCGTCAGGTGGATTAATAATCTGTAAATCAAAAAAAAAGTTCCGTGAATGCCGCTTAGACAATCAATCTTCTCATTTCGGAATTGATCGCTGTAGAAGATTGTGTTACGCAGCCTAAGAGAAATCAATAACGGCCTCAAGGTAATGCCCTGAACTCAGAAACCGAATTCCCTTTGATTAATAAGAACATTCAAAGGGAATTCGCTTGGCAAACCAGTTAAAGCTATCCAGCACATTGGTCGTCTGAAGCACGGTTTTTGCAAGCAACGAAAAGATATTTTTGTGCGCTGTGAAAATCCACTTTATCGTTCTCCTTATTCTATGTTCGTTTTCGGCCTTTGGCCAGAGGGTGAAAGTGGTTGATGGCGCTACAAATGAGCCCGTTCCGAATGTTCAGATTCTTGACAAGGGAAAGTCAATTATGATGACAACTGACATTGATGGAAATGCCGATGTCAGCGAATTTTCTGGTAAGGATTCAATCTATTTCCGACATGTGTCTTTCAAGCCTAGGCAGTTTGCTGTAAAGCGACCTGGCACAACGCAGTACACGGTGAAAATGGAAATGCGCACGCTCGTGCACGAAGAGTTTGTAGTTGGTGCAAGTCGTTTTCGAGAAAGTAGAGACGATATTCCTCAGACTATTGAAACGATTTCAAGCAAGGCCATTGCTTTTGAGAGTAGCCAAACAACAGCCGATTTATTGGAAAACTCGCCTGCAGTCTTTGTCCAGAAATCTCAGATGGGCGGAGGAAGTCCAATCCTAAGAGGATTAGAGGCGAACAAGGTTTTGCTTGTCGTTGATGGACTGAGAATGAACAATGCGATCTATAGAAGCGGCCATCTTCAGAATGTGCTATCAGTGGATCAGGGTGTTTTGGAGCGAGCGGAGGTGGTGCAAGGACCCGGTTCAGTTGTGTACGGTAGCGAGGCGCTGGGAGGTGTGATTCATATGCGAACTCGGGACCCAAAATTGTTGGGAGATTCGAAAAAGAAGATTCTCTTCAAGAACAACACCTTCACCCGTTTTTCAAGTGTGAATAATGAGTTGACCGGACATATAGATTTCTCATTAGGATGGAAAAAGTTCGGTAGCCTAACCAGCGTGACCTATTCCGATTTTAAAGATTTGAGAATGGGGAATGTTGGCAATCCGTTTTCTGATGATTTGACCCGAGACGAATTTCACGTTGAACGGATCAATAATGTGGATTCGATGATTCTTAACGAGGACCGGAATATCCAAGATCAAAGTGGGTACGAACAGATCGATGCATTACAGAAGTTCATTTTCAAGCCTTCGAACAAGGTTACGCACCGATTGAATATTCAATTTTCTACTACTAGCAATGTTCCTAGATATGATCGATTGCAGGAAAAAGTTGGCGATGATCCGAAGTATGCAGAATGGAATTACGGTCCGCAAAATCGAATTCTAACCAGCTATTCTTTTAGCATCGCGGATTCGAAAAAAATGTATGACTACGTGAATTTTGTGGTTGGATATCAGCGAATTAATGAAAGCCGACATTCTAGAAGATTCGATTCTAATACTCGAAGATCTCAATTAGAGGATGTAGATGTGGCCGGAATGAATCTAGACTTTAGCAAAGGAGCCGGAAAGCATTTAATCCGTTATGGAATCGAGACAAACTTTAATTACGTCTGGTCTACTGCATCTGACGAGAACATCAATACAGGAATTGAAACCCCAACCGAAACGCGGTACCCATCTGGCGGAACGTCAGTGTATTCAGGTGCAGCTTATCTAAGCCACTCATGGAGCATTGCACCATTGATAAAAATGCAGGAGGGTATTCGGTATAATTTCAATCATCTGCAATCTGATTTTGGTTCTTCTGCAATTCTTGATTTTGACGGAAAAGCATTCACGCTAAACAACAGCGCTGTAAATGGAAGTCTTGGTTTTGTTTTCACTCCGGCCAAAGGATTGAATGTAAATCTGCTTGGAGCAACTGGTTTTAGAGCACCCAACTTGGATGATTTAGGAAAAGGGTTTGAGTTGGATGGCGATGACATTCAAATTCCCAATACCAGCTTAAAGCCAACGTATTTGTACAGCGGGGAGTTGAGCATAAACAAGCGTTGGAAAAATGGTTCGTACTTCGGATTGGTTGGATATTACAGTCACCTTACGGATGCAATTGTGCGCACGGCTGCAACGTATTTAGGTGAAGATTCAGTGAACATTGATGGCGAAATGCTTCGGGTTTATTCTAATCAGAACAAACAGAATGCATTCATAACTGGAGCTTCAGCTCAAGTTGGAATTCAGGTATTTGAAGGATTGGCTTTTACTTCTTCAGTAACCTACACATATGGAAGAATATTAGGAGATTCCTTGAGTCCTCTGGATCACATTCCACCGTTGTTTGGTAGGCTAGGGTTCCTTTTTAAGAAAAAGAGATTGCGTGCTGAGGTCTTCAGCAATTGGAGCGATTGGAAACGGCTGGCCAATTACAATCTTAACGGAAGCGACAATTTCAATACAGCAACTCCAAGCGGAATGCCGGCATGGTTCACTCTTAATACCCGAGTGTCTTATCGAATAGGAAAAACCTTGACCATTCAACTTGGATTGGAGAATATCCTTGATCAGAATTATCGAAAGTTTGGTTCTGATATAAGTGCTCCGGGAAGGAATTTTACAGCAACACTTCGGGCCAAGATTTAAATTTTCGGCACAAAAAAAGGGCAGCCACCACAGCTGCCCCAACCTTTAACCAAAATCTTCAATCTATTTCTTCAAATCCGAGCGTTCCGCTGGAACACCTGGTTCTATAATGTCAATTCTAACAGGAACACCATCTTTAAACGTTCCTTCGTACTTGTACGTATCCATTAAGTCGCCAGATGTAGCCCAATAAAAATGGCCACGTCCGTGCATCTTTCCATCTTTCCACGTGCCGATGTACTTGCTTCCATCAGAATACTTGTACATGCCTCGACCGGCCATCGTTCCATTTCTAAAACTGCCTTTAAATTCATCTCCATTCTGGAAATAGTATGTGCCATTTCCGTGCATGTAGCCTTTTTTCCAAAGGCCCTTGTAATCGTCTCCGTTCTCAAAAAGGAATGATCCGTTGCCGTCAAAACAATTGCCTTCTACGCACTGAGCATCAACATCAATGGCAATTATTGCGAGTAAAAATCCTGTGAATAGTAGGCTTTTCATGTATCGAGTAATTTAGGTTTGGCGTTAATACGGCAATATTTCAAGAAGGTTTTCCTTCAGGCCATTTTTTTTGAGTTCAGGTATCAATTGTAAATTGCAATCAAAACAAATCAAGATGGGCAAGGAGTATTCAAAAGGAGATTTGACAGTGATTTGGGATCATACAAAATGCATTCATGCGGCAAAATGTGTGGGTGGATTGCCAAATGTTTTTAAGCCGAACGAGAAACCTTGGATCAATCTAGAAACTGCCAGTGAGGAAGAGTTAAAGTCAACGATAGATCAATGTCCATCAGGTGCGTTGACCCATCGTAATGCTGGTTCTAATGCAGAAGTAAATGTTGCTTCTGTTGGTTGCAATGTTTCTAAAAATGGACCATTGTTGGTTAAAGGAGATGTCACGGTAGTGCATGCAGATGGCAGAGAAGAACAGCGAACCAAGATGACCGCATTTTGTAGATGTGGAAAGTCGGGGAGTCAACCCTATTGCGATGGCACCCATGCCAAGATTGGGTTCGAAGGTTGATAAAACTAAATAGATGAGAACACTTTTGGTGATCGGTAAGGTGTGGCCTGAACCGACCGCTTCGGCTGCTGGAAGTAGAATCCTTCAGTTAATAGAAGCGTTTAAAAATGATGACTGGAAAATCACCCTTGGATGTGCGGCCAAGCGACCGGAGCATCACTATCCTCTTTCTAAATTAGGGGTTGAAGAGGTTGAGATTGAACTGAACAATTCGAGTTTTGATGATTTTATAGAAAGGCTAAATCCAAATGCTGTAATGTTCGATCGGTTTATGACCGAGGAACAATTTGGATGGAGGGTCGCGAAATTTTGCCCAGACGCAATGAGAATTCTTGATACCGAGGATCTTCACTGTTTGAGGTCCGCCCGTAAAAAGGCGTTGGATGGAAATCGGACGTTTAGCCCTACCGAGTTGTTAATAGAAGAATCAGCCAAACGTGAATTGGCCAGTATCTATCGGTGTGATCTTAGCTTGATTATTTCCGAGGTTGAAATCAATCTTTTGAAAACGGTTTTCAAGGTTGATCATCGATTGCTTCACCTGGTTCCATTTATGGTGGAGTCAATCACCGAATCGGAGATTGAATCACATCCATCATATGAAGAACGAGACCATTTCGTAACTATCGGGAACTTCCTACATGAGCCGAATTGGGATTCAATCAAGTACCTGAAAACTGAGATTTGGCCACATATTCGAGCAGAACTTCCCAAGGCCGAAATGCATGTTTATGGTTCTTATTCAACAGAAAAGAATCATCAATTGAATGATTCGAAAACTGGATTTCTGATTAAAGGGTTTGCTGAGAGTTCAAGTCATGTTTTATCAAATGCAAGAGTTTGTCTCGCCCCGTTGAGGTATGGCGCTGGACTAAAAGGAAAATTGCTGGAGGCAATGCAATTCGGGACACCAAGTGTTACCACGTCAATCGGGGCCGAATCAATGCATGGTAATCTTCCATGGCCTGGATCCATTCAAGAAGATCCTGAGGAAATCGCCAAGGCTGCGTTTGAACTGCATTCTAGCGAGGATGCTTGGGCAAAAGCTCAAGTAAAGGGAGTTGAAATTGTAAACACTCAATATTCTAAGAAGTCCCACTCCACCGCTTTAATACTAAAAGTGAATGACGTGTATGTTAGTCTGGAAAGTCATCGTAAAGCCAATTTTATTGGGTCAATGATGCAGTATCATTTACTGAGAAGTACCGAGTTTATGAGCCGATGGATTGAAGCCAAAAACACTGGAAAGGGAGAAAATTAGACCCGATTAGAATCTTGGATTGCACGTCCGTTTAATTCTAAACCAACCAACCCTGCTAAAGCCGCAAAAACCAATACGGCCATTTTGTCTTGATCAATAAAGGCATTTACCCCTCCGTGAACGTAGAAGGAAATTAATCCTAAAAGCAGGCCCAGTGCCAATGTTCTGCCTAGTAAAGTAGGGTGATTGTATACGAGTTTCAATCCAAGGTGAATGGAGAAAAAGACCCATCCTAAAAAAATCAGAAGCCCGATTAGACCAGATTCGCTCAAGTAGGTTAGATACTCCGAATGTGCATTTCCTTTGTCACCATGAAACGTGCTTATCCATGTTAATTCTCCTCGGCTCTGAAACTGTGCATATTCATATTGATACGTTCCTGGCCCCCATCCAAACAACGGTCGCTCTTGGAACATTCTTAAGGCGCAAGTCCAACGATTAAGACGCTCAATATTGGAATTGTCCGTTTGGATGTTTCCGATGCTTTGGAAGTGTACGGCCATGCTTTTGTCCCTGCTCTTCGCATCAGTATTGTGCATTTGTTCAAGAATATCATTCTGAAAAACAAGGATAATAAGGGCGATTGAGCCAAGTGAAAGTAGAATGCCACGGATGCTTATTTTGAATTTAACGGCCATAGCGAACCCAGCCACTACGATTAAACTGAGCCAAGATGCCCGAGAAGATGCATGCATTATTGCGATAAAAAGCACTGATGTTACCGCTTGAATAAGAAATGCCGCAAGCTTAGAAAAACCAATTTTTCGGGCTCTTATGGAAATGACCAACAGAAAGAGAAACGCGACAGTGATACATGCCGAATAAACCGTGTGATCTGAGAAATATGGTTTGGTTGCAAAAGCTATGTAATGATGGTTGAAATCGTAATGGGCATGCTTGTTTAAAACATTCAATGCCACCAACACACAGGCAATGCCGTATAAATAAAAGAACTTGATAATCGCTTTGGGGTCCTTAAAAAACCAAATCATCATGAGGTATGCTCCCGATAAGAAAACGGCCCTCATCGCAACTCGCTTATAGGAGTAGATAACGTGTGAACTAAAAGTTGATGCAATAATCATCCAGCCAAGATCCAGCAGAAGAAGGATGGTTAATGGATGAGTAAAGATTCGTTTGTCTAATCGGGTTTGGGAGGTAATCCATCCGAATAAACCTATTGATAGCAACGCCAATAATGGTTCGGCAGGAACAGACATAGTTGCGCTTCCAATCCAGATTGGAGTAGAGAACGGCACTAAGAACGCAACGGCAATCGCCAGCAATCTCTTGTTCTGAATAAAGAGAAGTATGACCACCAAAACAGCAAAGGCAATAGCTACGGTGTTTAATTGGTCTAAGTCTTTAAAACCAAGCAAAAGGACGCTGCCAATTGCAAAGCCAATACCGACAAGGAGCTGGAATACATTCTCTCTAACCCAATCAAGAGTCAGATTCATTTTTCGGAGATCTGTTCTTTTAAATAGAGAACTATGAGTGTTCCAATTAAAGCGACCAAACTTGTGAGTCCAACATTAACTGGAACGCTGGGCCACTCTTTAAAATAGCTCGGTACGGCTCGGTCAATTTGATAAACACCAGGAAACGGTTTTTCAATTTTGTCTGCAACTACGTCAAGCAACTTCTTGCTTTCAGTAAGTCGTTCAATCTCATACACGTAAGAGGCTATCAATCGTTCTGAAACCGGTTCAATCATGCTCATTTGATCAGCGGAAAGTTGAAGTCCATTTCTCCAATCGCCCAACCTGAATTGGTAGTACAGGTGACGGTACGTTTCGTTTTGATCAAAGAGGCTTTGCAACGTGTCATTCAAAGACATCACAAGCCTTTGATTTTCTTCATAGTTAGACAATACAGCGTTGTATTGCATCATCATATTATCCTTAAAAATATTCTCACGCATTACATCTAGTGTGTCAATAATGTAATTGACAATATCTGCAGAAAGCTCTGGAGAGGTTGTCTGAGCTGTAATAACGATGGACATGTACTTTGATCGGAAGTATGTGATGTCGCTTATGAAATTTAGGTTGAGCGTGCTCCGCCAATCCAACTCAGTTGTGTCTAATTTGTAGTGTTGTGCAAGGTCGAACTTGGCGATAACTCCTTCTTGCATTTGCCTGCTTGAGAGTATTTGCATCAAGCGGTCTGCATCAAGATCAAAACCAAATTGCGGGTTTTGCATTACGACTTCCAAACGATTACTGTTGGTTGGGAAGATGATGCCGTTGCTTCGGTATTCGGGTTGCATGAAATTTGTTGCAACACCTGCGCCAACGGCAGATATAATGAAGACCAGAACCAAGGTGATGCGATACTTCCAGATAAACTGAAGAATTAGTTTGCCTTGAGTCTTTTCCTGATCGAATATTTCCATGAATGGCGAATTTATTAAATTCCGATGCCTGAATCGGTAAAGAAAGTGAGGTTAAATAGATGAATCTTGCAACAGACGTTTCAACGATTCGCGGTTTTTCCTTTTCTGATCAGAATAGTTAGAACGTCCATAATCGGTTTTGAATTTTGTTTTTTCCAAATATTCGATTTGGGAGGCAAACCATTCGACATCATTAGTCTGGAAGCTTTTGAAGTGTTCCCATTCTTTCCTCAGATTCAATCCCTGGTCAACGAAATCGGGCATTCCCATACCTACACGATCAATGTCGTGCATAATCTCGTAAAGTGGGATAGAAAAATCTGAGTGCGTTTTTCGAGTACACTCTATCAGACGTTTTACAACTTTTTGCTGATCAGCGGGAATACCGTTTTCTTCAGCAAATACTGAAAACAACCAAATGCCCTCAGATTCGTGGTTATCATATCTTGTTAAATACCCAAGATCATGAAACATGGCTGCCAGTTGAATAGCCTCTGACTCTTCTGGCCTGAGGTTGCAGGCTGTGGCCCATTCCAGTGCTTTTTCCAGAACTGTTGTCGTATGATGAATGGAATGAAACGTAAATGGAGCCCAATCAGAATCGTCAAATACCGACTCCATGTAAACTTTAGCCAGATTTAAAATATCGCTCACTCCACAGTTCTTTCCAAGGATAAAATAAGAATGTCGGGGTGAGAGGATTCGAACCTCCGATCTCTGGTCCCCCAGACCAGCACTTTAACCGGACTAAGCTACACCCCGAGTAACTGGCGCTAAAAATAAGTCAACAAAAAGAATTGAGATCTACTTGACAAGTGTTAATCCTCCTACGTAGTCGTGCACAAAATTGCTCCAATCCAAAAGATGAAACTTGTAAATGTATTCGCCTTGTTCGGCAGGGTTTCCTTTAAATCTCCCATTCCAACCGAGCTCCGGATTCTTTGTGAAGTAGAGTAATTCACCCCACCGATCGTAAATACTCATGGAGTAATCGATGTATCCAGTTCCGTATCCAAGGAAAGACTCATTCACAGCATCGGAGTTAGGTGTGAATGCATTGGGAATGTAGAACGTAAATGTTGGCTGCACAATCACTTCATAATCAATATGATCAGTGCATCCATTTATGGTTTCAACCCAAAGGTCAATATGGTATCGACCCGTATCAGTGTATTCATGTCTTGCATGCTGAGTTGTTGATTCTCCGCCATCACCAAGACCCTTTCCGTGAACATCAAGCGATTGAGAACGCTCAGCAAACTCTCGCAGAAAGAGGTGTGCGCTACTGCCGAGATCCCGCAGGGTCAGTATTCGGTGATCGAGAACGGAAAGGTTACGCCTACCTTTCCCACGTTGGAAAAGCTGGCTAAGGTGTTCGGGGTGTCGCTTGTGGAGTTCTTCCAGATCAACGACCCCGGTCAGGCCATGAACTTACCGATGCTTGAAAAAATCAAACTGCTCGACCAACTCGGAGAGGAAGAGAAGGAAGCTCTACTGAAGGTGATAGACATGGCCGTGGCCAACAAAAAACTAAAGGATAATCTTAGTGATCTGCTGGCTTCTTAAGAGGAACGGGCACGCGTTACGCGAAAAGCTAAACGCGCTCCAGCGGGAGCGGTACCATTAGGGTTAAGCAATTGAATCTCCATGGTCGGATAAACCACCCCATCTCGACCACGAAGACGAGCGGGCTCTTTTCTTAAAACCAGTTTTAATGGAAAAGCATTAGGGGATGGTAGAAAATCGTTTGTCTTATCAAATACAAAAGCTTCGAATTCCGATTGGAACAAGGACTTCGGATGAACGAGGATAATGTGAGAACCGTATCATTGTATAGACCAAACCAAAATCATTATCATGAAAAAACTATTACTTACCGCTGCTGTAGCGCTGATTTCTCAGTGGACTATCGCGCAAACCTTTAGCGATGATTTCGAGAGCTATAATGCTGGAGATTACATCGGTGTTGAATCAACGGAGTGGACCACATGGAGTGGAACAACTGGAGGAACAGAAGATGCCCAAGTGGTGGTCGACCAAGCACACAGTGGAACTAACTCAACGTATTATTCAAGTACAGCGGCTACCGGTGGACCTCAAGACGTGGTGCTTTACTTTAACGGTGAGCACAATACCGGTGGGTTCAACTTTAAAAGTTGGTTCTATATCGAGTCTGGAAAAGGCGCATATTTCAACTTTCAAGCAGAGACTTTGATTGGCGAGACATGGGCAATGAATTGCCAAATGGATGAGAATGGAAATCTGGCTTTAACGGGTCCATCAAACAATCCAAAATTGGCAACCACCTTCATACATGATACTTGGTTCGAGTTGGAGATTGACGTTAATTTAAACACCAATGATTGGGAGCTTCTTCTAGATGGCGTTTCTCAAGGTGTTATGCAAAATGACTTGTTTGTTGTTGCCTCTCTTGATATTTTCCCAGTAAACGCATCGAATAATCAATCCGGGTTTTGGGTAGATGATTTGGAGTACACGCTTACGCCTTACACACTTCCAGCGTTAAATGCTGGCCTAACGCTCTTGGAGCCAAATGCAGAGTTGGCTGGAATGAACGCCAAACCACAAGTTCAGGTAAGAAACTTGGGTACAGATGCTTTGACAAGCTTTGACGTTTCTGTTGAATACAATGGAACTACGATTAACGAAACTATCACCGGAGTGAATGTGGCTTCTTTAGAAACGTATGATGTTTACTTCACCTCCTCACTTCCAATTGTTGAAGGACAGATGAACGTAACTGCTACGGTTTCAAATCCGAATGGAGGATCAGATATGGATGCTGATGATGATGTGAAAGTGATTGGTATAAATCCAATTGTTCCTGCACCTGGCAAAGTTGTTTTTGTTGAAGAGGGAACAGGCACGTGGTGTCAGTGGTGCCCTAGAGGCGCAGTTATGATGGATGGTATGCAGGAAAAGTATGATCAATTCTTTGCTGGTGTTGCGGTTCATAATGACGACCCAATGACTGATTTAATTTATGATGAAACCAATTCTACCGTTATCGGCAATGCCTACCCTAATGGTTTAGTGGATAGAGGTCAGGTGGTTGATCCTTCTGCTTTTGAAGTAGATTTTCTTGCACGAATTACTGAGGCACCAGAAACGTCCATGTTGATTGGCGCTATTTACGATGACGTAACTGGTGAGCTTAATGTATCTGTAACCACAACCTTCTTAGAGGCTGTGACTGGAAACTACCGAGTTGGTGTTGTCATTGTGGAAGATCACGTCACAGGTACTGGAAGTGCTTACAACCAATCAAATGCATATGCAGGTGGTGCAAATGGCCCAATGGGCGGATTTGAGGATTTACCTTCTAGTGTCCCAGCTGCTCAAATGGAATACAATCATGTTGCCCGAGGAATTGCTCCGAGCTATGCTGGCTTGAACGGAATGTACACTACTCCTGTTCAAGCAAATGATGAGTACACCATGAACGTGACTTTTCAAATCGATCCTTCTTGGGATATGGATGAAATGCACATCATCTCATTCGCCCGTGCAAACGGCCAAATGGTTGACAATGCAGCAAAAGCTACAATACCTGAAGCAGAGGCAAATGGTTTTATGGTTGGTATTGAAGAAGAGGCCGAGTATTTAGATGGACCGGATGCAAAATTCCAATTGTATCCGAACCCAGCTACAGATTTTGCAACTGCCACTATCAACTTGAACGAGGGAACCGATGTTATCGTTGAGATTTTCTCAAGCCTTGGCCAACTAATTTCTTCAACCCAGTATGGAAATCTGAATGGACCAAATAACTTGTTTATCAATACAAGCGATCTGCCAAGCGGCATGTACACGGTTTCTTTGGTAACTGTTACTGAAAGAACAACAAAGCGATTGATGATTAAGTAAAATCACCAAGTCATTTTTTTGAAAAGCCCCAACGGAATATTACCGTTGGGGCTTTTTTGAATTGAAAAAAGAACTTTTAATCGGCCATGTTGTTCTCGCTATTCAAGATACAAAGAGGTTAACTTTGGGCCCTTCAAAAATGATGCCCACTCTACTAGAATTCTTATCATGAATCGCCAAGTTTTTAGCTGGGTTTTGTGCCTTTTGGCAATACTGGTTCAGTTCGATTCTCTGGCGCAGGAAAAATTTACAATCAGTGGAACGGTGACTGATATCGCCAATGGCGAAACCATGATCGGTACCAACGTTTATGTGGAGGAGTTAAAGGTTGGCACCACCACAAACCTGTATGGATTCTATTCACTTACCGTTCCATCTGGAAATTACACGCTGACTGTAAGTTATTTGGGATTCGAACCATTCAAACAAGAGGTTGAGCTCGATAAAGACCTAAGCATTAACTTGGAGCTGAAGCCTTCCAGCATTCAAAAGGATGAAGTTGTGATAACCGGAGAAGTTCGAGATAAGAATGCGACAAGTACGGACATGGGAACCGTTGAAATCCCGATTCAACAGGTAAAAGACCTACCGTCCTTGGGTGGTGAAGTTGACATTTTAAAAGTGATTCAATTATTACCAGGAGTGCAGAGTGGGAGTGAGGGAAATGCTGGACTTTATGTCCGTGGTGGAGGACCTGATCAGAATTTAGTTCTGCTTGATGAGGCAGTGGTTTACAATGCCTCTCATCTGCTTGGTTTTCTTTCTGTTTTTAACGCGGATGCAATAAAAACGATGGAGTTAACCAAAGGAGGAATGCCCGCTAAATACGGAGGGCGGCTAGCCTCGGTTCTGGACATCTCCATGAAGGAAGGGAACAACAAAAAGTTTCAGGTTGAAGGTGGTCTTGGAGCGGTCAGTTCTAGGTTGACCGTACAAGGACCGATTGTTAAAGACAAGGCCTCTTTTATTCTCTCAGGGCGATTTGCTTATGCAGGTTTGCTAGCGAGTGTATTTGTTGATCCCGAATCCAATTTTGCCGGAACGAAGTACTATTTCTACGATGCCAATGGCAAGGTCAACTATCGGATTAATGATAAGAACCGAGTATTCTTGAGCGGGTACTTTGGTCGAGATGTCTTCAACTTTAACAATGACGATGGAGGGTTTGAAGCAGGCATCGACTGGGGTAATGCAACTGGTTCGGTTCGTTGGAACCATTTATTCAATCCTAAGCTATTCCTCAACACAACTTTTGTTTTCAGCGATTACAATTTTGGATTCACGGCAGGGCAACAAGAGTTTGATTTTACGCTTCGTTCAGGAATCCAAGACTACAATCTAAAGCTGGATCTGAACTGGTTACCGAATGTGCGTCATGCGGTTCAATTCGGTGGACAATACACCTATCACATTTTCACTCCAAGTACCGCTACTGCCAGATCTGGTGATGTTGAATTCGATTTGGGCGATCAGAAATTCCATGCCCAGGAAGCTGCGGTTTACATTCAGGATGAATGGGCAATATCAAAGCGAGTAAAAATTAATGCAGGCGTACGCGGATCTATGTTTGCCAATGTTGGACCTTACGATCGATACGTTTTAAACGAGTTGGATCAGGTGGTCGATACCATCAACTACAAGCCGTTCGAAAACATCAAAACGTATTTCGGTGTTGAACCTCGATTTTCGGGTAGGGTAATGCTTGGCGAGAGCAATTCCATCAAGGCCTCCTACACAATGAATTATCAGTACATCCACCTAACCAGCTTGGCTTCGGTCACGCTTCCAACAGATTTTTGGGTACCTAGTACTGATTTGGTTAAGCCTGAAATTGGACATCAATGGGCGGCTGGGTATTTCCATAATTTTTTTGACAACAAGTTGGAAACCAGTGTAGAAGCCTATTACAAAACCATGGACAATTTGGTTGAGTACAAAGAAGGTGTTCAACCGGGAGACAACGTAAACAACAACCCTGATCACAATTTCACTTTTGGATCAGGCGATTCATATGGAGTTGAAGTTTTCATCAGAAAAAATGGGCGGAAGTTGAATGGTTGGATTGGCTATACACTGGCTTGGACCAATCGTACATTTCCAGCATTGAATGGAGGGAAAACATTCCCAGCGACATACGACCGAAGACACGATATTTCTGTTGTAGGTTCATACAGACTAGGAAAACGTTGGAGCGTTTCAGCGGTATTCGTTTACGGAACAGGGCAAACAGCCACGCTTCCAGTTTCGAGGTACATCATTGATGGAAACCTGGTAAATGAATTCGGAGATAGAAACTGGTATCGAATGCCAGCGTATCACAGGTTGGATTTAGGTGCAACGCTACACGCGAAGCCAGAGAAGAAATTCAAAA
>JBLFWJ010000033.1:0-22249 GCA_047611425.1 Bacteroidia bacterium
CGTAAACGTCCAGTTATAAAACTGACTATTGGCCGGTACCTGAAGAACGACAATGCCATTACACAATTCAATGGTTTCATTGATTGCGACATTCGGGTAAATGATAATTGTATCGGAAGATGCGCAGCTGTTGTTCGAATCGGTAACAAATAATGAAATCTCAGTTGCGCTGGTAATTGCGTCAATAACAGGGCTCTGGGCGGTTGATCCGTTAAATGGTAGACCATCTACAAACCACTCGTACATGTAGCCTCCTGATCCGCCAGAAACCGAAGACATCAAAAGAACATCTCCGCCACAAGCCAATCCATCATTCAAAATGTCTACCTCTAATCCCTCATCAACAACTACAGTTTCTATCATTTCACTAATGCAGCCATCTACGTGATAGGCGACCATGTTTACGACATATGATCCGTTAGGAAAGTAGTGTTGTACTACTGTTCCGATTGGGTCGGTAAGAATTGTTCCGTCCCCAAAATAGTAGACTAGGCTGTCTATGGCTGGTGTAAACCCTGGAACAAAAGAGAACTGTGCCCCACACCCTGATGGGAATGAATTGTATGTGAAGAAGCTCGTGCATCCTCCAGAACACGGAAGTACATAAAACATGTGAATGACCTGGTCACAGCCGGATGAATAGGCATTGCATGTATAAGTGCCAACGTTTGCTGCAACTATTGCGTTTTGAGTAGCTGGTAGGGCTGTGGTATTGCCAAACTCATCTTCAAAAACCCATGTATATGATTCTGCAAAGGCGGGCGCCTCAAGCCATTGGCTTGTACATAGCTCAAGTGTTTCAACAATTGGAAGGTTCGGATAGTAAATAACGGTATCTGATACTTGACAACCAGTTACTGCGTCTGTAACATAAACGGTTACTTCGGTTTCCTCAGTAATTGTAGAAAGTGTTGGTGTTGCACTTGTCGGATCGGACAGTACACCGTTTGCAAACCATTGATAACCGTAACTGCCACTACCATCGGTTATGTTGGTGTACAGTAAAATATTTCCTGCACATGCAACGGGGCCATTTGGCATAATATCTACTGACATGCCACCTCCAACGGTTAATATTTCTGAGTATTGGCTAACACAACCGTCTGTGTGATAAGCAACCATTTCAATTATATAAACCCCAGTCAGATAAAAGTTGGTTGCGCTTATTCCGTTAGTCGTAACCGATGTTCCATCACCAAAATAGTATGTGATACTATCTGTTGGTGATGACGTAGTGGCTACGAATTGAACTGATGACGCACAAACAGGAGCATCGAGGCTAGACACGAAGCTGCTTGTGCAGCCATTAGAACACGACTCAACTGTCACCACGCTGGTGAGTGCGCCACATGGCTCAAACTGCGCATACATTAAATATTCGCCTGGCTCGCTAACCGTAATAGATTGCTGTGTGGTTGGATAATTAAGGTTAACCGTATTGCCTGCGGTATCTGTGTGATATTGCCAATAGTAATAGAGCGCTCCTGATCCAAGGTCAATCGTTACTGGCCCATCGCATAAACTGTATGTTCCAAAAACTGGGTTTTGAACCGTGATAAGGGTTGAATCAACAGCGGTACAACCTGTTTGTTGGTCAGTAACCGTCAATGTGTACACCTGCTCATGCACTCCTGAAACCTGAGGTATTAAAGCCGTTGGGTCGCTTAAACCAGTAGTGGGGCTCCATTGATAAGTATACTGAGTCGATCCTCCATATACTGTAGCGCCTAGGTGGCCGGTAGATTGACAGAATACTGAGTCTTGAATCGCAACTACACCAAACCCGCCATTAGCCGTGAAAAATTGTGAGGAGTTTGCTTCGCAACCATTAATATCTATGGTGGTTAATGTAACCTCGAAAACACCTTGATCAAAGGCATGGTTTGGATATTCAGCGGTGGATGTGGCTCCATCACCAAAATCCCAATGCCACTCCACAACTTGAGAGTTCGCTGCACCAAAAAACGCAAACTCCTCAATAATACAAGGTCCAGTTATCAGGTTATATGTAAACGTATTCTGGCAATCTGTTGGGCAAGCCTCAACTGTTACCAAACTTGTTAGCGCACCACAATTTGGGAAATCTGCATACATGAAATACTCACCTGGCTCATCAACAACAATAGATTGAACCGTACTTGGATATGACAGCGGGGTATTATTACCCGCAGTATCGGTAAAGCTCAGCCATGTGTATACAGAAGCGCCTGGTCCAAGGTCTATTGTCACAGGGCCATCGCACAACGAGTAGGTTTCCACCAAAAAGTCGTTCCTAGTAACGACTATAGTGTCAGTTATCTGGCAACCATTAACCTGATCGACCACTGTTAAGTAATAGAACTGCTCCTCTACATTTAAAGACAATGTAGGATTGAGAAGGCTCGGGTCGTCTAAACCTGTTGTGGGCCACCAATCATAAATGTAGTTGCCAGACCCACCTGTAATAACTGGGTCGAACACGTAGTCAGATTGACACACGATCGTGTCCTCATTCAGGCTTACTTGTAGTCCACCAACGGTGATCCATTGTGTGGATGTGCTTTCACAACCATTGTTGTGGTAGGCGGTTACCTCAACTTCGTAAAGTCCTCCGTTATAAAAGGACTGGGCACTAATGCCGTTGGTTGTAAAGGTTTCTCCATTTCCATAGCCGAAGACAATACTGTCCGCAACCGGTACTGGATTAACAACAAAACTTACAAACTCCCCGCAGCCTTGTGGAAATGTGTTGTATGTAAATAGGTTGGAACATTGGCTACTAGCTGTTTTCCCAAAAGCCGTAATCGCAATTACCATTAATAGTTCAGCCCCCTTCTTTAGATTAAAGATTCTCCCGGTCATTTTCATGGTGTTTGATTTTTAGACGTTATCACTGTACAAACGTATGCCGAGTCTAACACCAATAAAAATACATTTTGACAGGTTTGTCGGGTCGATATTGTTGTGTTGTTCGTAGAAATCATTATTGTTTTACCATATCAATTTACTATTTATGTATGTTAATTTCTTACTTTGTCGGAGCAATGGAAAACAACCCATCAAAAACAATTGAGGTATTGAATAGCCTTAATCTAGCTGATCTTGATGGGTTGTCGAGGTTCATACATCTAAATGCACCCGGAATACGTGATTCTGTTAACCAACTTTTGGAGGCCTATTCAGAATCAAGAACTAATCACGTTTCCATGGATTGGTCTCGACAGCAGGTTCATCAACAATTATTTGGCTCCCAGCCATTTAATGACAAAACCATTCGGTATCTACTCAGCGACCTGCACTCGCAAACGCTTCAGTACATCGGCTACCTCGAAGTAAGGAATGATCAACACACTTTTCAAACACTTATATCCGATGGTCTTGCAAAGCGAGGTTGTGTTCGGTCTTACAGCGCACACCTCAATAACCAGAAGAAAAAGCTGAGCTCCGAGTCAGCATTATCGCCCGATGCTTATTTCGGCCAGTATCAATTAGGCATAATCGAAGCAGAATGGCAACTCACGCATGGAACTAGAAGTGCCGGGGAAATGGACGATGTGCTGGAGCATCTTGACCGATTCTATTTGGTAAAGAAGCTCCAGTTATGTTGTGAGGCACTCAACGCGAGTAACGTGCTGGCCAAGGAGCAGGAACTATTCATGTTGGATGAGTTAATCTGGCAAATTCATAATTCCAATTTTTCTGAAGTTCCCCACATCGCTATATACCTCAAAATCATTGATACGCTCAGACAGCCCGATGACGAATCACACTTTACCCGGCTGACCAGCTTGCTTCAAGCTCACGGAGATCGAATTGAGCAAGATGATCTTCGAGACATGTACCACTATGTTCTCAACTACTCAATCAAAATGATCAATCAAGGTGACAGCGTGCATAGGGAGGTGTTGTTGGACAACTACAAGCAAATGATGGCTCAGAAAATTCTGATTCAGGATGGGCAGATTTCTCAATGGACGTACAAGAATGTCGTTACCATTTGTTTGCGTCAAGACGAGACCGATTTTGCAAACACCTTCATTCATACTTACCGTAAATTCTTGTCCCCTGACATTCGCGAAAATGCTTTTCAATACAACGTTGCGCACCTCTTGTTTGCAAAAGGCCAATACAAGGGCGCTATTTCCGGGTTGCAAAAGGTGGATCTTGATGATGTCTATTATCGATTGGACGCCAGGTCAATCCTGCTTAAAAGCTATTATGAATTGAATGACATTGATGCGATGTTCTATCAAGCCAGTTCATTCAGAATGTTTATCCGAAGGAACAAGTCTATTTCTGCCTATCAGAAAACTGTTTACCTCAATCTCATTAAGATAACCTTGGCTCTAGTAAGAGCAGGAACCAATAAGACTCGGCTTAAGCGTGTTAGAAATCGTGTTGAAAGAGATTCTAGAAATGCCGACATCCAGTGGGTAGAATCAAAATTGGAAGAATTAGGCGCATAAAAAAACGCGCCTTATCGGGCGCGTTCCATTTCCTAGTTAAGTAATCGTATTTCCAAATTATGCTGCGTTTAAGGATTCCTTAAAGTCTTTCTTGTATGCTCTTCCAATTGGAATGGCAAACCTCAGGTCATTTTCCATCAACTCCACGGTACTTCCCTTTACTGCTCTAATCTTATCAATATTTACAATGAAGGATCTGTGAGCTCTCACGAAAATATTTGGAGGCAATGAAGCCAAAATATCTTTCATGGTCGACAAGGTGATGTACTTATTAGTTGTGGTCTTAATGATCACATAATCACTCAACGCTTTAATAAAAACGATGTCTCTAATGTTTACAGGAATCAACTGATAATTAGCTTTAATCAGCAGCTTCTCTCTGATTGGGTTTGGGGCTTGTTCCATCCCACTACTCTGCGTACTTTGTATCATAACGGTGTACATTTTATTGGTTCAACTTCTCTTAATAACTCAGATCGTGGGTTCTGGCTATTTAATTTGAAAGCCTGGTCGCCTTTCGAGTAGTATTACACAAATTCCCAATTCAAGTTCCATCATTTAGACAAAAGGAGACAATTCAGCGATGAATCGACAAACGGCAATCCCTAACCCGATTAACCAAATGCTCCTCGAAACTGATTTATTACCTTTGCGTCCCTTTTTAAACGGCTCAGCCTCTGATTAAACGCTACTTAGCAACATTTAGGAACTAAGAATTACTGTGCGATATCAGGTTGCAATATTTAATGTAAACCGCGTTTTGGCTGCCATGAACCCCCGTTTCATCATCCTTCTGGTTTTATCTGTAGCACTCTCAACGAGTGGTTATTCACAAGGCTTGACCCTAACTGGTTCGGTAACCAAAGAGGGTGTTCCATTGCCGGAAGCGGAGGTTAAGATCTTTCAGCGGGATGCAGGACTAAGCTTTCGCTACGCAGATGCATCGGGTAGCTTTCAAACTCAGCTAGAGTTAGAAAAGGAATACCTTATCTCTGTTAAGGAGCCTGGATACGAAACGGCTACTTTGGCTGTAATCACCGAATTACCAAAGGGTGTAACAGGTAGTTCTTTTGAACAAGCCATAACCATCAACCTTGAAAAACTTAAAAAATCCCCCAAAGGAAAAACCTACCGCGAAGTCTCAGCTGGAGGTGTGATGTACAACAAGAGCAGCAACGGGTTTATCAAGGTGGATCGCGACATCAGTCGGCTTAAAGAAGAAATGGCTGCCGCTGCCGAAGCCAAGAAGAGACGGGAAGAAGAACGCAAGAAAGCGATGGCTGCTGCAAAAGAGCAGGCTCGCCTAGATTCTATTGTAAGAGCAAAAGAACAATTTATTGAGGACTCGATTGCAAATGCGGAACAGTTTGCATTGGATTTCGCCAAGAAGAGAGAGCAAGAAGTTGCCGACTCAATTGCCGCTGTAGAAGCACACTTGGCTAAGATGATGGCAAAACGTGCCGCGGATAGAGAAGCCAATGCTTCGTCCGAGCAGACCAAGCTTGATGAGCTTGCTGCTGCACAACAGAAAAAATTACGGCTGGATGCAATTGCCAATGCCAAAAAGGATTCTGCATCCTTAGCCCAACAAATGGTATTGGATCGAGAGAAATTCGTTGCCGACTCCATTGTTGCTGCTCGCCTGGCTGAGAAAGACGAAATGGCTGCAGCAAAACAAGCAGAGAAAGACCGCAAGAAAGCTGCCGCAGATTCAATCTCAGCAGAAAGAGAAGCGGCTAAGCTTGCCCGTGATGCGGAGAAAGAAGCAGAACGTCTAGCGAAGGAAGATGCGGAAGATGCGGCAACCGCTGCCAAGGTTGAGGCAGACAAACTAAAAGAAGAGGCCCGACTTGCTGAAGTTGCACGTAAGCAAGCAGTTAAAGATTCGGTTGTCACAGCCAAAGCGGAAGATGCACGTTTGGCTGAAGAAATGCGTTTAGCTGAAGAAGCAAGAAAGCAAGCCGTTAAGGATTCGGTTATCGAGGTAAAAGCAGAACAAGCACGGGTATTAGAAGAAGCACGGGTATTAGAAGTGGCTCAAAAACAAGCTTCTTTGGATAGCATTGTAGAAGTTAATCGTCTAAAAGATGTGGCTGAGCAAGCAAGAGTTGATTCTGTAGCACAAGTGAGAGAAGAGGCTCGTGTCGAGCGACTTCGTCAGCAGGAAGAGGTAGAAAGAAAAGAACAAGCTTATACGGACAGCATTTCCTTTGCGAAAGCAGAGGTGAAGCGTGTTGAACGAGAACGTGTAGCTGACCTACGCAAAGACAATACAGTAGACGAAGAAACAAAGGAGGAAGAAGGAAAAACCACAATTACAACCCGAGTAAATGTTTACGGAGTTAAGAACACTTACGAAAAGGTAAGTCACAGCTGGGGTCAGGTCTACTACTATAAAAATGGCGCAATCATTTCTGAGGCCATCTATATTCAAGACATTAAGTCTGCCCGTGAAGAACTGCCTTGATTAGGCGTGGGTACGCACCCAATCGATTATTCCTTTGATCACCTCTTCCTTTTCTGGCTCGTTGTGGCATTCGTGATAGAGTCCTTCCCAACTTTTCCAAGTTGAATTGGGAACAGCCTCTGCAAACTCCTTTGAAGTGTCGTGGGAAGTGAGCTTATCATCTGAGCCATGAAATATGTACAGCGGATAGCCGAATTCTTTGGCGTGGTCGAGTGCATACAACCCTGCTTCGTGCACGCTAAGAAAGAAAATGGTTGAGATTTGGTCGTGAACCAAAGGATCATTCGAATACTTGGTTACCTCCTCCTTATCCCTTGAGATGGAATTCACATCCAGCTTAGACGGTTGTGTAAGTCCTGGAAAAACCCCTTTGACAACCTTGGCCAACATTACTTGCAAAGCAGGCGGCTCAAAAGCCAACTTCAACCAGGGCGATGATACGATTACGCCTTTTATCTCTGGCTTTCGTTTAAGCGCCATGTTCAAAACAACATTACCACCCATGCTGTGCCCATACAGAAACACGGGCTTATCTACATTCTCCTTCTTCGCGAGTTTCAATACATCATTCACAACATCTAATAGATGATTGTATGATGGAGTATGACCCTTTTTTCCTTCGGTTCGCCCATGGCCCCTATGATCAAAGGAGTAAACTGAATAACCTGCTTCATTGAACGCCTTGGCCACATGTTCATAACGATGACAATGCTCGCCCATGCCATGAACGAGGACAATAACCGCCCATGGGTTTTCGACTTTCCAATTGTGACCATAAAGTTCTTTGCCATCAGAGGATTTCCACTTGTATGATACTGCGCTCATGAGTTGGGTTGTTTGGTTCAAATATAGTCTGCGACTCGCAACCAAATCATCGCAAAACGATGCTTTCCTTGATCTCAACTGCCAACTATATTTGATGACATGAAGAAACCGCTCGTCCGTGTTGTCATTCTCCTGATCCTCATTCCCATAGTTTGGGTTTGTGGAAACCTGCTTTATGGTACCCTCACAGATTATCAGCCAGAGGAAAAAATCTACGTGGAGGTAATTAGTGAAGGAACTGCCAAGCTGGATTCATCACTAAGCTTAGTCATCTGGAACATCGGGTATGCCGGTCTCGGTGAAGAGTCCGACTTCTTCTACGATGGAGGAACCACCGTACGAATGGCTGAAGAAATTGTCGCCAAGAACTTCAACGGGGTTCAGGATTTCGTTACATCCAATGATTCGGTAGACGTTTTTATGCTACAGGAAGTCGACTACGATTCAAAGCGGTCCTACGGTACAAACGAGTATGATCGATTGTCTGAAAGCATGGAGGATTATTCCTCCTCATCCTGCTTGAATTATAACGTTGGGTTTGTGCCTGTCCCCTATCTAAACCCACTCGGTGGTGTTGAGGCAGGGTTGGTCAACTTCAGCAAGTTCAAGCCGTCTGAAAGCGTTCGGTACCAATATCCATCAAGCTATTCTTGGCCAAACAGAATCTACTTTTTAGATCGTTGTTGCCTGCTAAACCGATATCCATTAGAAGACGGAAAGTCTCTCGTAGTTATCAATACACACAATTCAGCATATGATGATGGTGGAATGAAGAAGGTGGAAATGGATTACCTGAAAGGCCTGGTAACAAAGGAGTACGAAGCGGGGAATTATGTAATCGTTGGTGGCGATTGGAACACTTGCCCTCCTTTCTTTGAGGTGGATAAATTTATTCCTAAAAACACTAATGTCGATGAATTGCCTTCTCGTGTTCCTGATGATTATCTAACCAACTGGGGATGGGCATACGACCCCGCATTCCCAACCAATAGAAGTTTGAAAACCCCGTTTGACCAAGCCAAAACTCCAAAACAATTGATTGATTACTACCTAGTATCCCCAAACTTAGAAATACAGGATTGCCGGACTATGGCATTACAATTCAAGTATTCCGATCATGAGCCTGTTTATCTGAAAGTCGCGTTGAAATGAGCGATAAGAAATACATCCTGTCCTTAGATCAGGGCACCACCAGCAGCCGAGCTATCCTTTTCGATCGCGACAGCAACATCGTTGGAGGCGCTCAAAAAGAATTCAAGCAGCACTTCCCGCAACCGGGTTGGGTAGAACATAATCCAGAAGAAATCTGGGAAAGTCAATTATCTGTGATCAAGGAGGTCTTAGCGAAATGCGATGCCTCCTCCACCGACATTGCGGCCATCGGTATTACCAATCAACGTGAAACCACCGTTGTTTGGAACCGAGAAACAGGAAAGGCAATTCATAACGCCATTGTTTGGCAAGACCGAAGAACAGCTGGGTTTTGTGACCAACTAAAGGCCGATGGACATGAATCCATAATCCGACAGAAAACCGGCTTGGTAACAGACGCTTATTTCTCAGGCACAAAAGTCCGATGGATTCTTGATAATGTTGAAGGTGCTCGAGCTCTGGCTGATGAGGGAAAACTTGCTTTTGGGACAATTGACACTTGGTTGGTCTGGAAACTTACGGATGGAAAAAACCACGTTACGGATGCATCCAATGCGTCCAGAACACTGCTTTACAATATTCATACGGGCGGCTGGGATCAAGAGCTTTGCAAACTACTAAGCGTACCAAATACCATGTTGCCAACCGTTCAGGATTCGATGGGATTGTTTGGCGAAACGGAATTATTCGGGTCACCAATTCCAATTACCGGAATTGCCGGGGATCAGCAATCGGCCTTATTTGGGCAGGCCTGTTTTGATCCAGGAATGGCCAAAAACACATACGGTACTGGGTGCTTCATGTTGATGAACACTGGCGACAACGCCCACGAAAGCAAGAATGGACTGCTTACCACAGTTGCTTGGCAAATTGATGGTAAAATCACCTATGCTCTAGAAGGAAGTGTCTTCATCGCTGGCGCTGCGATACAGTGGTTAAGAGATGGACTTCGAATCATCGATGAAAGCCCAGACAGTGAATATTTCGCCAGCAAGAAGGATGGAACAGATGGTGTTTATGTTGTTCCAGCTTTTGCAGGATTGGGCGCTCCCTATTGGGATCCTTATGCCAGGGGTGCCATCTTCGGGCTAACCCGAGGAACGGAAAAAGAGCATATCATCCGTGCCACGTTGGATTCGTTAGCATACCAAACCAAAGATGTCCTGAATGCAATGCAATCGGACTCAGGAACAACTTTGACAAACCTGCGAGTTGATGGTGGCGCGTGTGCCAATAATCTCCTCATGCAGTTTCAATCCGATATTCTTGGGGCGGAAGTCGTTCGGCCAAAAATCATTGAGACCACCGCATTGGGTGCCGCCTATCTGGCAGGTGCTGCAGTTGGTTTTTACGACCTGAACGACATCCCGGGTAGATGGCAGGTAGACCGAAAGTTCTCTCCTTCTATTGAGGAAGAGGAGCGCACAAGCCTCTACTCTGGTTGGCAAAAAGCCGTGAAACGAACAATGGGCTGGGAGTCCGATTGACTTGAAGCCATTCTCTTTCATAGGTTTTCTGACCGCAGCAGTTTTCAACCCCTGGGTAGTCAACCACTTTATTCCGGCTCAAAACTTCGCGGAAACTCAATTCTGGGCGGTAGCAGGGCTAGATGCCGTATTGGTTATTTGGTCGCTGTTCACATTGAAGAGAATCCATATTTCCACATTCCAAAACCTGCTTCTTTCGACAAGCATTACCATTTGGTTCGTGTTTGGAATCTCAATTTTGGACCACAAAATTGGGCCTCGTATTCTAGAGCACAAAAAGAACTTAGTCTATGGAGCCTTCGATCGGGCCCATATGGTAAGCACCGAATTCGAGTTAACCTACATTATGAATAACCTCGGTTTCCGTGGGCCACATACCAAAATTGAAAAAGACCAACGAGAACGCATCGCCTTCATCGGAGACTCATTCACATTTGGTTGGGGGGTTGAGGAAAAAGATTCGTGGGTTGGAATTCTTCGAAATAATCATCCAGAAAGTGAAATACTGAACCTTGGTCGTGGTGGAGAACACCCAATGGATTACGTGCAACAGGCCCGAAAGATTCTGCCCATTTTAAAACCCGATCGGTTGGTCATTTGCCTTTTGGCTTGGAACGATCTGTTTCAAATGAAACGGGTCATGGATTACGAACGAGGCGCTACGATTAAGACTTTTGAAGACGATTCTCCGCAGCCTAAAATTTCGTTTCCCTTTCGAGTTTATAGACGCCTTTTTCCAAACCTTTCTTCTGTTTTTACTACTGTCTCCAATATGCCCGGCAGGTGGGAATCCGAATCTCGATGGATAAAATCTCAGCTAGACCAAGAGGGTCTGGATCGTTATGATTCCTTGAGTGAGGAGGTTAAATCCGCTTTCGAACAATTTAAACTAAATCCATGGATATTGAACGAAGGTCTTTTCCACCGCCAATCCTATTCGGAAGCATGCTCTGGAAAAATGGACGAAGCGCTTGTCCGTATTTCTCATCATCTTATTGAGTTGGAAGAACTAGCCAAAAAGTATGACTGCGATTTAGAATTTATACTCCTTCCGTATCGGCCTTCCAATTGCCCAGAATGCCTGTCAGACCTCTCTGGTCTTGGTTATCAGATTTCGGTTGACAATCCTTGTCTCGTTGATTCAATAATCGAACGCCCTCTTTCTGGTATGATTTCAACCCCAATCCACTTCTTCGATTCGTGGCAACATCAACCTGAATCCGTCCATGGTTGGTATTTTCCGTTGGATGGTCATCTAAATGAAAACGGAAATTCGGTGGTAGCGCAATGGGCTGACACAGTACTATTCAGATAGATCCGTTTATTTGTTGGCTCACCGTTTGAAGTTCTACGCGAAAAACAACCCCATGAGACAAATTGCATTTACTCTAATTGTTACTCTAATGTGCTCCTGTGCCCACTCACAGCAGCGCTCCTTTTTTGATGAAGCCGACACATTCTTCAAAACGTATGTGAAAGATGGCCAAGTTGACTATCCAGCATTGAAAAAAGAATCTGGAGAACTTGAGAAATTGGTCAACCTTGTAATGAATGAGCCAAGAATGAAAGGTGATGATGAAAAAGCCTTTTTAATCAACGCATACAACATTTTGGCGATTAAGATGGTGGTTGACAATTACCCAATGGAAGGGCCCTTGAAAGTTGACGGCTTCTTTGATAAAGAAGTGTTTGAGGTACACGGCAACCGTACATCTTTGAACGGCCTTGAGAAAAAACAGCTTTACCCAAATTATCCAGATCCACGGCTTCATCTCATTTTAGTTTGTGCTG
Organism: Bacteroidia bacterium; assembly: GCA_047611425.1. Classification (GTDB taxonomy): domain Bacteria; phylum Bacteroidota; class Bacteroidia; order UBA10329; family UBA10329; genus JBLFWJ01. The sequence goes on from JBLFWJ010000033.1 coordinate 12,168, forward strand.
CTAAGGGTTGTCCAAAATTGGCGTCACGAGCATACATGCCCAATGGGCTTGACTCACAGCTGGAAGAGCAAACCAAAGTGGTCATCAACGACAAACGCTTCACTAAGGTTGATGGTAAGACCGGTCAGCTTCAGCTATCTCAAATCTTCCAGTGGTACGAAAAAGATTTTGGCGGAAAAAGTGGTGTCATGGAGCTTGTTTTAAAACACCATACCGGAAACTTAAAAGACAAAGAAAACTTCGGCCATTACGAGTATGATTGGTCTCTCAATTCAAAATAAAATCAATATGAAAAAACTGTTTACTCTACTATTTGCTGCTGCACTTACGCAAGCCAATGCTCAAATTGCCGTTGTTGTAACAGAAGGTGAAGATGTGCTTGCTGGAAAGGTGCAAAACGCAATGACGATAACTGTTTACAATGGCGATGCAGATAACGTTACCAAGGCTTGGAAAAAGCAGTTAAAAGATTTGAAAGGAAAGATCACCGCTAAGGAAGAGTTGTTTGCTGATGATTGCAAGCTAGAGGCTATGGGGGCAAACACTTTTGACCTCTATTCGAAGACACGGGCTGTTGAAGGGCTGGGTTGCAATTTGGTTACATCTATTGACCTTGGTGGAGCCTATTTGAATTCCACGGATCATGCCGAACAATTCAAGGTAATGCGAGACCTGGTCTACGCATTTGGTGTGGAGCAGAACAAGGCCGTTATTCAACTGGAGGTTAATGAGCATGAAAAGACGTTAAAATCCCTTCAGAAAGAACTAGCCTCTCTTGAGAAAAAGGACAAGAAGATGGATGAGGATATCACCAAAAACAAAACTGAGATAAGTGAGGCAGAGATGGCAAAAGTTGAAAACCTGAATGCGCGCCAAGCAAAATCAGATGCCATCATTGCTCTGGAAAAAATCAACTCTGATGATGACGCTTTGGGTAAGTTAAGAGGAGAGCGAAAGTTCCTTGAAAAGGATGGAAAAAAGCTCGATGGCTCCGTGGGGTCCGGCAAGAAGAAGACCACTAAATTGGAAGAAGAGAAAGCTGAGAACAAGGTTGAACGAGAATCTAAGACAGCCGAAATCGCTGCCCAGCAAACGGTTGTGGATAAAACCAAAGAAAGGAAAGAGGCTGTTAAATGATCTTCCGAGCTTTTTGGTTGACCCTTCTATCGTGTAGTGCTGCTCTGGCTCAAACTTGGCAGATTTCGGAAATGGCACCTATGCCCGAACCTGTCACAAACAATGCCGTTTGTGAGGGTTTTAATACTTCAGGAAGCTTCGTTTATTCTTTTGCAGGAATTGACTCTTCCTTAGAGTACGATGGTATTCATTTGCGATCCTTTCGATACAATATCGACACCAATGTTTGGGACTCAATACCGAGTCTTCCTGACAATGAGGGTAAGATTGCATGTTCCGCTTCCCGGGTTGGAGATGTGATTTACATTATTGGTGGATATCACGTAGCCCAAAATGGCACCGAAACCTCCTCTGCGAAAGTCCATCGGTACAACATCAACACAAATCAATATTTGAGTGATGGCGTGGATATTCCAGTGCCAATTGATGACCAAGTGCAGGCCGTGTGGCGGGATAGTTTGATCTATGTAATCACCGGGTGGAGCAACACAGGAAACGTGACAGACGTTCAGGTGTATCATCCCGGAGTCAACACTTGGGCTGCAGGAACTTCTGTTCCTGTACCGGATAATTATCGCGTCTTTGGAGCTTCAGGAACCATCGTTGGCGACACAATCTATTACTTCGGTGGGGCCGGAAACAGCAACAGTTTTGCTGCTCGTGAACAGGTAAGAAGGGGTGTCATTAACCCTGACATTCCCACGGAAATTGAGTGGTCTACATTTGAATTTGATTCAGATGTAAAAGGTTATCGAAATGCGTGTACAGAATCGTTTGGAAGCATCTACTGGCTAGGCGGTTCCGATGTCTCTTACAACTTTGACGCTATTGCTTATAACGGTACCGGTGTGGTTTCACCTACCAATCGAAACCTTGGATACAACCATTCAACCGGAAGTTGGGGTTTAGATACCGACCACAACTTGCCCATGGATCTGCGCGGAATTGGCAACATCAGCGATTCCGAAAAATATATCGTTGGTGGGATGTGGGATGGACAAGAAGTCTCAAACAAAACCTTGCGATTGGAGTGGCGGGCGTCTCCGAATTCAGTTGAGAATCAATCCGCCAGCAACCTCCTCTACCCTAATCCAGCAATCAACTTTATCCATATTGATAAAAGTCTTGGCTTCAAGCACTACGCGATTTTTGGGCTTGACGGCAGGCCTGTTCTCTCAGGGTTAATCGAATACCAAATCAATATCTCTGAATTGATTTCTGACATTTACATCATCAAACTAAACAGTGAGGATGGTTTCATCTACCAACGATTTGTGAAGCAATGAAACGAATCTTTCTATTGGTGATTGCTGTTTTTGTGGCGATTCAATCTAACGCACAAGATGACTCCTATCCATACGAATTCAACTGGAAGAAAGACGCTTATGTGAGCGCCATTGGGTTGGGCTTAATCGGAGGTGGGGGCTACATGTATCTCAACAAAACCGGTCTTTCGCTTTCGGAGCTTAATGCTTTAAGCATCTACGATATCAACGCGTTCGACCGGAGTGCCGTGGACAGATGGTCGCCAACGGCAGCTAAAATTAGCGATGGTTTAATGTATGGGGCTTTAGCCCTTCCATTCACCATATTTGCGTTTAAATCTGCACAAGAAAACTGGTTAGGGCTGAGCTTGATGTATGTTGAGGTGGCCCTTTATACTGTTGGCGTGACAGAGCTGACGAAGGGGTTATCCAAACGTGTTCGTCCATACGCATACAATCCTGAAGCACCATTGGACACACGATTGGGTAAGAGCGGACGCTTTTCCTTCTTTAGTGGCCACACCTCAATAGCTGCTTCAATGTCGTTTCTAACTGCGAAGGTTTTTCACGACCTTTCAGACAACAACACGGCCAAAGCCTTGGTTTGGACAGCCGCAGCGTTAATTCCAGCGGCCACGGGTTACTTACGATACCATTCTGGTAAACACTTTCCTACGGATATCATTGCCGGGTATGTCGTTGGGGGAGCAATCGGATATCTAGTTCCATTTCTTCACAAGAAAAAACTCACCAATGAAAACCTGAGTCTGATGCCCGTTGCGGGGCCAGATAATTTGGGACTGTACGTGAGTTATCGCTGGTAATCAGTTATTCAATACTTGCATCAACTCATCAAGCTTCGGTGCAAGTACGATTTCCGTTCTACGATTAGTCGCCCTTCCTTCTTTGGTCTTGTTGTCTCCCTTTGGCTGAAACTCACCCTTACCGGCTGCCGTCACCCTCGCTGGATCCATTCCGTTGTCGAGTAGAATCCTCACAACTGATGTTGCTCGTGCCGTACTTAGATCCCAGTTGTCACGGAATCTACTCGTTTTAATTGCCAAGCTATCGGTGTGGCCTTCAATACTCATGTCTATGTCTAGATTCTTGCCCATCACTTCGGCAATTTTGACAAGGGCTTCTTGCCCTTTTGATTCAACCGCATCACTTGCAGACTTGAACAACAACTTGTCTGACATTGACACGTAGACTTTTCCGTCTCGCATTTCAACGCTCAATTCATCCGCATCAAAGCCCATTAAAGCTTGCTTCACCTTGTCCGAAAGTGCGTTCATCAATTGATCCTGACGGTCAATGATTTCCTGCATTTCCTTCAATCGTTGCTCACGATCCGCGAGCATCGCTTCCTTCTCTTGCAATTCTTCTTGCTTGGCCGCCAACTCATCTCCCAAAGCCGCCTTCTCCTTTCCGGAAGATTGCTTGAGTCGGTCGTAGCTGGCTTGCAATCTTGCGAGGTCGTCTATCATTTTGGCCTCCCTTCCTTTGCTATCGTCTAGGTCGTCTTCCGTTCCTTCCAATGCAGTTTCCAAATCAGCCGTTCGATCACACAGAGAATCCATATTGGCCTTTGCCTCCTTGAATTTCTTTGATTGGAAAAACGCGGCCTCATCTGAATACGTTTCGCCACAAGGTTTTACGGATGCGCAACTTGCAAATAGCAAACTAATCACCGCAACAATTGAAAGTTGATAAAGGGTCGTTCTAGATTTCATATTCATGTCGTTGAACGTCAAACTTAGAGCGGTGTACGGAGCTATTTGTTCCAACGATTAAAGGGTTTTCAACCAAGGATTGTTATTGGCGCATATCGAAATGAAATGTAGAGACCCTTCCTTCGTCAGGGAAACAGTAGGTGACTCTCGGTGTTTTTCAATTGATTCCCTGACGAAGGAAGGGCCTCATTCTCGATGGTTCAACCCTCATACACAATTACTCTTTCAATGGGAAGACGTTCAGTGAAACCTCCGTCCGACTATTCCGTTGCACTTATCAAACCTATTTCAATGAGACTTACAGATTTAATAAGCCACAAGTCCGGCCCAACTATTTCATTTGAAATGACCCGTCCAAAAACCCCAAAAGGGGTGGCCAATATTGGGAACACATTAGACAAAATAGTAGAGTTAAAACCAAACTTCCTTACGATGACGTTTGGCGCGGGAGGAGGAACACGGGATGCGTCAATGGAGATGCTTCATAAAATCAAAACGGAGCGGAAGCAAGAGGTGGTTGCCCACCTTGCCGGATACGGAATGAGCCCGGAACATCTTGATAAAACAGTAACTGGTTTTGCTTCAATTGGCATTGAGAATGTGTTAGTGATAAGAGGTGATAAGCCACATTCTGAGGATTTCGTTGCAGAGGAGGGCGCTTTCTCGCATGCTTCAGAAATGATAGAGCACCTGAAGCCTAACCATAGCATGTGCTACGGTGCATCGGCCTACCCAGAAGGGCATGTTGAAGCAGAAAGTGTTGATGCTGACATCGAGTTCGTTAAGATTAAAATTGCAGCAGGTGCCGAGTACATCATCTGCCAATATTTCTACGATAACCAACACTACTTCGACTTCATTAAAAAGTGTCGAGCCGCTGGAATTACCGTTCCCATTCTGTTGGGGGTAATGCCCATTTACAGCGTTAAAATGATGACCCTTTTGTCGAGTCTTTGCGGTGCAACCATCACAGACGAAATCAACGATGGCCTTGCTTCAATCGATATTGAGGAGAAAGGCGCTGTCAATCAATGGGGAATCGACTTCGGGATAAAGCAATGTACCGAGCTCATCAACTTTGGTGTTGATGGCTTGCATTTTTACACGCTAAATCGCGCCAGTTCTGTTACCGGAATAATCAATGGTTTGCGGGAATCAGGAGTGTTGAGTTAGGCTTCCTTGAGTGTCACCACATTCTGTTACCGAATTAGTTGACTTATACAGCAATGACGCACAATGTCAATTCAACCCTTTCATGCTGAGGCCGATTCGTTTTCGGTCAACCTCCACTTCCATTACGCGCACTTTAACGTGTTTATTCACGGAAACGATTTCTGATGGATCGCTCACAAAGCGGTCGGCCAATTGAGAAATGTGCACCAACCCATCTTGCTTCACACCGACATCTACGAACGCACCAAATGCGGTAACGTTGGTCACTATTCCATTAATTTCCATCCCCGTTTTTAGGTCTGAAATGTCCTTCAAGCCATAGGCGAACTCAAACACATCTGCAGCTCTCCTGGGATCAAGACCGGGCTTAAGCAATTCCTCTTTGATGTCTTGTAATGTTGGCAAGCCCTCCTCTTCGGTTACAAAATCTGAAAGGTTGATGGCACCAATTAACTCTTCATTTCCAATGAGATCAGCCACCGAGGTCTTCAAGCTTTTTGCCATTTTCTCCACCAATTTGTATCGCTCAGGGTGCACAGCAGAATTATCTAACGGATTATCTGCATTTCGAATACGCAGGAATCCTGCGGCTTGCTCAAATGCTTTTGCGCCCAATCTCGGCACATCATTTAATTGCTTTCTAGAAATGAATGGCCCGTTTTTGGTTCGCATTTCTATAACGGCTTTCGCCAGCTGAGGCCCCAATCCAGAAACATATTGAAGTAAGTATGTGCTGGCCGTGTTCAGGTTCACCCCTACCCTATTCACGCTGCTTTCCACCGCGCGGTCGAGAGACTCTTTCAGCATCTTCTGATCCACATCATGCTGGTACTGACCAACACCAATGCTCTGGGGATCAATCTTAACCAGCTCGGCCAATGGGTCCATCAGCCTTCGCCCAATACTTACCGAACCTCTAACAATCACATCATAATCTGGGAATTCCGCTCTTGCAATAGGCGAAGTCGAATAGATGGATGCGCCTGCTTCATTCACAGAATACACCTGCACTTTCCGGTTGAAGCGCATGTTGCGCATGATATCTTCGGTCTCCCGTCCTGCCGTTCCGTTGCCAATGGCAATGGCATCAATCTTATACGATTCTACCAACTGACCAATCTTGGCCTGTGCTTTCTTTCGATCATTCTTTGGTGGGTGCGGAAAGACGGTCTCGTTGTGCAATAGATCTCCTTCTGCGCTTAGACAAACAACCTTACAACCAGATTTGAAGCCTGGGTCGATTGCCAACGTTCGTTTTTGTCCCACCGGAGCCGCCATCAATAATTCCTGTAGGTTGGATGCGAAAATGTTAATCGCCTTTTCATCCGCCTTCAGCTTGAAGTGCTTTCGCATTTCCGATTCTAAACTGGGTTGAAGTAACCGTTTATAGGCATCCGCACACGCCAGTTCTACCTGGGTCGAACTCTCATTATTCCCCTTCACAAAAAAGCGGTGAAGAATGCCCAAGGCCCTTTCGGATTCTGGTCCAACATTCACTCTCAGTATTCCTTCATTCTCTCCACGGAGTACAGCCAACAATCGGTGCGAAGCCATTTTGCCTATCCGCTCCTCATACTTGAAATAATCTTTGAATTTCTCCCCTTCCTCGTCCTTTCCTTTTATGAGTTTGCTAGCGAGCACCGCTTCTCGCATAAAGAGCTTCCTTAATGTGGAACGCAAGGCGGCATTCTCGTTCATCCATTCTGCAATGATGTGTCGAGCCCCAGTCAAAGCAGATTCAATGCTTTCCACATCACCTTTTACAAAACGGTTTGCCGCCCCTTCTGGGTCGGGTTCATTCTGCTTCATGATGATTTTTGCCAATGACTCCAGCCCTAGCTCTCGCGCTTTGGTAGCCAGCGTTTTTCGCTTTTGCTTGTACGGCAAATAAAGGTCTTCCAACTCTTGCAACGTTGCTGCTGAGTTGAACTTCCCCTTCAGCTCTTCACTGAGCAAATCTTGCTCTTCCACACTTTTTAGAATGGCCTCCCTCCGCTTTTCAAACTCTTGTAGCTCCTTGTTCAGTTTAATGATGTCGGCCACTTGCACTTCATCCAACCCTCCAGTCGCCTCCTTCCTATATCTGGAAATGAACGGAACAGTTGCGCCTCCTTCTGCCAATTGAAGGACGGCTAATACTTGCTTTTCGGATACGTTGAGTTGAGATGCTATTGCCTTGAAAATTACCATGGCGCAAATAAAGGGAATCACAAACTCACCATCAACACCTGAATCCAGCCGATGATGAAACCGATTACGGCTCCGATGTATTCTATAAACTTAAACTCCTTGCGCAGCAGTTTGGAAATCATTTCCTCCAGCTTTTCGGTTGGTAGCTGAGCAACTCGGGATTCAATGATAGCGCGCACATCAAATTTGTCTTCTAGGTGTTCCATGTACTTGTCCACCATGTCAGGCACCACGCCTTCCATTTCGGTCATGATTTCACCCTTGAATTTGTCCTTGCGTTTGCTACCCATAATGGCGGAAGCAATCGGGTACTGTGAAGGAAACGTAACGTTTAGGTAGTAATCAACCTTGGCTTCGGCCATTTCCTGGATGGTGAGAATGTTCTCCTGATTGTTTAGGCGGTCTCGAATATCATCAGAAGAAAGCAATTCATCGGCCACAATGCTTCCAATTCTTCCTGCTACTTCCCGCTGATTTTTTGGGAAGATTCCTTGGATTTTGAAGAAGTAGAAATTGATAGGTTCCTTCGGGTGGAACAGCATTTTTACGGCCAGGTAGTTTGTGAACCACCCAACTAATGCTGCTATGAAAGGAAGCGTATAAATCATGCCGCACAAATATTTCGACTCTGCTCAATATGACACTGACCCGCACCGTCATTCAGAGCGGTGTGCAACGAAGCGAAGAATCGCAGGTTTGTCTTGGGACTCATCCCTACACTTCGTTTCGTACTGAGTGACTGCATGTTCATTCCTTATCCACCTTAATACGCGACTCCCTATTAGCCAGCTCCCATGCGGTATGAAAAACGAGTTTCGCAATCGTACTCGTTTTGCCGTACATAATCTTGTCAAACGTGTCTGTTGGTTTGTGATAATCCTTGTGCACGCCCGTAAAGTAGAATATCACCGGTATGCCATTCTTAGCAAAGTTGTAATGATCAGATCGATAGTAGAATCGGTTCGGGTCGTCCTCATCATTGTATTTATAATCTAAATCCAATTGAGTGAAATCCGTGTTTGCTTTCTCATTTATGTCATGAAGTTCAGAGCTCAACTTATCGGCACCTATTACATACACGTAATTCGAATCATTCTCATGATTGATATCTGTTCTTCCAATCATATCAATGTTGAGGTTTGCCACAGTACTAGACAAAGAAACAGTTGGATTCTCAGCATACCATGCAGAACCGAAAAGCCCTTTCTCCTCTCCCGAAACAGACAAGAACATTACTGAACGCCTGGGCCCATTACCGTTCTTCTTAGCCTCTGCAAACGCCTCGGCTAACTCAAGAAGTGTGACCGTTCCGGATCCGTCATCATCAGCACCGTTATACACGTCTTCACCTCTAATTCCTAGGTGGTCATAATGTGCGCTTAGCACTATTAGCTCATCCTTTTTATCGGTTCCTTCAATAACACCGATAACATTCTCTGATGTTAGCGCCTCAATCTTCCTATCAACATTGATTTCAACCTTAACCGAAGCTGCGATATTGATCGGCTTTTTCTTTTTCTGAATCTTCTTTTCCAGATGAGCCGTGCCCTTTTTAAAACCACCAGCCTTAAGCATGGCGTCTGCTTGTGCTCTGGTCAAGTAAAAAATCGGAATCCCTGCGTCCGAATGTTCCAGCCCAGGCACCTCAAATTTCTGCTTGTCCATAACCGACTTCATCTTTCCCACCGTTCTGTCAAACTTCGGGTCGATAACAAACATCGCCTTTACTCCTTTTTGGCCAGCCATTTCCGACTTTGCTCGCCAATCGTACGACCATGGCGTGGGAACTTCCTTCCCTCCTATCCAGTAATCACCTTTGTGCTTAGGTTCTCCACTACTTACGAGAATGATTTTTCCTTCCACATTCACACCATCGTAGTCGTTATAGTTCTGATCATTTATTCCATATCCCAGGTAAATCAAATCATCATCAGAATACGAACCATTCTCTCCGTTAAAGAAGTTGTAGTAGTCCTCAAATCTTGTCAACTCCTCACCGCCTACTTTTACAGAAATGCCTTGCGGGTGGGTGATTTTAACAGGGAATGATTGCTGGAATCCAGTTTCATTTCCCATTGGCGTTAAACCCAAAGACGCGAAATGTTCCTCAATGTATTTGGCCGCCATTTTCTGACCTTTTCTGGCTGTTTCTCTACCTTCATATTCATCACTTGCCAAAACACTCAGGTGTTTTTTCAGGTCCTGAGGCGTAATGGTTTCAGCGTACTTAGTAGATAGGCCGGCATCCTGAGCAAGGACAGAAGCCCCACTCAGCAACCAAATCCCCAATAAACTTGAACTAACTAATCTCAGCATGTCATAGATATTTTCTCCACCCTACGCTGATGCCTTCCGCCTTCAAATTCTGTGTTAACGAAAGCGGATACGCAATCTTTTGCTACATCAAAATCAATGAAACGCGCTGGAATGGCCAGCACATTGGCGTTGTTGTGTTGTCTTGCTAATTCTGCAATTTCTGCAGTCCAACATAAGGCAGACCTAACATTTGTGTATTTATTGGCTGTCATGTTTACCCCATTGCCACTACCACATAGGATGATTCCTAGTTTGTTTTCTCCTTTAT
>JBLFWJ010000034.1:0-22056 GCA_047611425.1 Bacteroidia bacterium
TCAGAATGGAGACCCTTCGTTCCTCAGGGAAACAAACGAAGATCTCGAACCTTGCTGCTTGCTTCGCTGACGAAGGAAGCGTCTCACTATTTGAATTTATAACGAGTTTATTTTTCATTTTTCTAACGAATAGAGCTTAGTGGCAACTTTACGGACTATCATTAAATATAAATGTTGGTGTCAGTTGAGAAATTTCTCGTGAGCGAAGCTGAACTGAGACTCGACTGGAAGGTGTTTCACCATGCTTATAAAGCACTTCTAATCTTGGCTCTATAGAGTCTTCAAATCTAACTTGACTCATCTAGAAGTCCATTGCAAATAGCTCATGGAGTTCTCATGCTCTGCCGGGACATTTCAAAATCATAGAAATAAGCATAAAAAAAGCCCCAACCAGTTAAGGTCGGGGCTTTCAAAATTCCTGAAATCGGAATTACATTCTCTTTTCTGTGATACGAGCTTTCTTACCAGTCAAGCCTCGCTGATAGAAGATTTTCGCTCTACGCACTTTACCGTGCTTAATTACAGTGATTGAAGTAAGGTTGGGATTTGAAAGACTGAAAATTCTTTCAACACCAATTTCACCTGACATTTTTCTAATTGTGAAAGTCTCAGTAGCACCAGAACCTTTACGTTGTAGAACCACACCTTGAAACTTCTGAGGACGAGTCTTAACTCCCTCCTTAATCATATACTCAACGATAATTGTGTCTCCTGCTCCAAACTTAGGGCAATCCAATATCGTGTTATCAGCCTTTACCAAATTTATCAACTCGTCCATAATAGTGGTGTTTTTCCCTTGATTTTGGGCGTGCAATATTACGGATTAATTAATTGAGAAACCTCAATCCAAACGAAATAAATTTTACCAACCCAATTATTTCTGAATTGGCCTGACACTAGCTCATCCGGATGCTTCATCATTCGAGATTTGGTCGTCTTTCCTCCGTTCGTTTTTCGGATTGTTCCATACGCCATTCTTGAATTTTCGGATCGTTACCAGAAGTTAGGATTTTAGGGACTTTCCAGCCTTTGTAATCTGCTGGTCTTGTGTATACAGGCGGGGCAAGCATTCCGTCCTGATGGCTATCAAAAAGGGCGGAGGTCTCGTCCGAAATCACACCAGGAATAAGGCGAATGATGGCATCACAGACTACAGCAGCGGCCAATTCTCCACCCGTCAACACGTAATCTCCAATGGATATTTCCTTGGTAATGAAATGCTCCCGAACACGTTCGTCTATGCCTTTGTAATGACCACACAGAATAATCATGTTACCTTTTGATGATAAATGATTAGCCATTGGTTGGTCAAATTGCTCACCATCAGGCGTCATGTAAATCACCTCATCATAATCGCGTTGTTGTTTCAGAGCTGAAATACAACGATCGATTGGTTCGATGGTCATGACCATGCCAGCACCGCCACCAAATTGATAGTCATCAACTTTTTTGTGCTTATCGAGCGTGTATTGACGTAGGTCGTGAAATTCAATTTCTACTAATCCTTTCTCTTGCGCACGTTTTAGAATGCTGTGGCTGAACGGGCCACTTAAAAGCTCAGGATGAATGGTGATGATGTCGAATCTCATAAGTGTGTAAAAGTAATGATGACGTTGGTCTACACACGTAAAAGGGCCAAGCTATATTTGCAGTATGGCAACAATAAAACACGATTGGACGAAGGATGAGATTTTGGCGATTTATAATCGCCCACTTATTGATTTGATATATGAGGCGGCCAAAGTTCACCGTGAGTACAACGACCCTAAGGAAGTGCAGGTGAGTACACTGCTTTCGATTAAGACTGGTGGTTGTCCTGAGGACTGTTCGTATTGCCCACAGGCGGCTCGCTACCATACCGATATAGAGAAGAATGACTTGATGACGGTGGAGCAGGTGAGAAGTGCAGCTCAGGATGCGAAAGACGGTGGTTCATCTAGGTTGTGCATGGGCGCGGCATGGCGGAATGTGAAGGACAATGACGAGTTTGATCAAGTGTTGGATATGGTGAAAACCGTATATGACATGGATATGGAAGTATGTTGTACACTTGGAATGGTAACTGAAAATCAAGCGAAACGCTTGGCTGCTTCAGGTTTATATGCCTACAACCACAACATCGATAGTTCGGAAGAATATTACAAAGAGGTAATTTCTACTCGTGGATTTGGAGATAGATTGGAAACCTTGAGCAATGTTCGTAAAGCGAAATTGACGGTTTGTTCTGGTGGGATTATCGGAATGGGCGAAAGTGCGGAAGACCGTTGTGGAATGCTCCTAACGCTTTCTTGCTTGAATCCTCATCCTGAAAGTGTGCCTATTAACGGACTTGTTCCTGTTGAAGGAACACCATTGGCAGAACAAGAGATTGTCTCTATCTGGGATATGGTTCGAATGATTGCGGTTACACGGATTGTGCTGCCAGACACCACTGTTCGTTTGTCTGCTGGAAGAACCCAGATGACAGATGAAGGGCAAGCCTTGTGTTTCTTGGCGGGAGCAGGTTCTATTTTCGCTGGAGATAAACTACTTACTACCCCAAACCCTGAGTTCAATAAGGACATGGCGCTCTTCAATGCCTTGGGACTTACGCCTAAAGCACCTTATAAGAAAGGCGATAAGCCGAAGGTTGATGAAGCTGCTTATAAGACTCGTCCGGAGAATGAAGAGAAGAAAAAATGGTCTCGACCAGGTCATGAGATTGAAGCCAATAAAGAGGCCGCATCCAAGGCTAAGCTTGAACGAGCTGCTCAAAACTGATTCGAATTCAAGATGGATGGGCTCAATGATCTAATCCATAAACGACTTCAAAAGCTTGAAGATCTAGGTCTTACAAGGCAATTGACAACATCTGAAGGTTTGATTGATTTTAGCTCGAACGATTATCTCGGGGTAAATAGAAACGAACAGCTTCAGGATAAGATTCGGCAAGCCATAATGGATTCAGAACCCAATTCGGGTTCAACTGGATCTCGCTTGTTAACTGGGAACTCTGCCGCAATTTGTGAATTAGAGGAGCAGGTGGCTGCTTTCCATAAGGCAGAATCAGCGTTAATTTTTAATAGTGGCTATTGCGCAAATCTCGGATTGTTCTCAACGCTTGGGCAACGAGGCGTTACCATTTTATATGATGAACTAGTCCATGCATCTATTCACGATGGAATCAAATTGTCGAAAGCGCAGTCCATTTCGTTTGACCATAATGACGTTGAAGACCTCGCAAACAAATTGGAGAATGTCGATGGAGTAGCCATCGTAATTGTTGAAAGTATTTACTCGATGGATGGTGATGAATCACCTCTAAAATCGATTTCAAATCTTTGTATTAAAAACGGTGCAACATTGATTGTTGACGAGGCGCATGCCATTGGAATGTATGGCGAAAAAGGGGAGGGGAAAGTGGTTGAATTGGGTCTTGAGAATGATGTCCAAATACGGTTGGTTACCTTCGGGAAAGCAATCGGTTGTCATGGGGCGGCTGTCCTTTGCAATGATCAAACGAAACGATATCTGGTCAACTTTTCAAGGTCATTGATTTTCACTACTTCACTGCCAAATCACACCATTTTAGGTGTGAAAACAGTGTATGACATGATGTCAGTAGGCGGTGTTAATAAATTGAAGTCCAGTGATTTGATTGATTTATTTAAACAATTAATGAAAGGTGTGTCAGGTTTTAGTGATAAAACCTCAAAAAGTCATATTCAAGCTGTAATTGTCCCCGGAAATGAAGTAGTACTAGAGGTGTCGGCAAAGTTGAGAGAGTTGGGTTTTGATGTTCGCGCCATCCGTTTTCCTTCAGTAAAAAAAGGAGCAGAACGACTAAGAATTTGCCTGCATGAATTCAATAACGAGGAGGAGGTTCTAGGATTAACTTCGGCTCTTAGAACGATACTCCTTTGAGCAGAAATTTCTTCATAAGTGGCAATGGAACTGACGTTGGTAAAACGGTTGTTTCGGCTTGCTTGGTTCATGCTTTAAAGGCTGATTATTGGAAACCAATTCAAGCAGGAGATCTTGAGTTTGGAGATGCCGAAAGGGTCAAAAGTTTGGCTGCGTCAAATTGTCGAGAGTTCCATTCGACAACTTATGGACTAACTAAACCTATGTCACCGCACGCAGCTGCAGAAATTGATGGAGTTGAAATTCAATTAGATCAAATCCAAATTCCTGAAACTGATAATGACCTGATTATTGAAGGTGCTGGTGGATTACTGGTTCCATTGAATGAACAACAGACAATAATCAGTCTAGTCGGTCATTTGAATGTGCCGTTGATATTAGTGTGTGGGACCTATCTTGGAAGTATCAATCACTCATTACTCTCCATTTCTGAGGCAGAACGCAATGGAATTGAAATTGCTGGATTGGTATTCTTTGGTGAGCAGAATGAAGAATCAGAACGGATTATTTTGAAAATGAGTGGGGCGAAAAAATTAGGAGGTGTTTATCCTCAGGGAAAGATTACTTCAGAGAATATTCATTTGCACAGTCAACAATTTCAAAGTTTATGAGCAATCAGAAAAGCCTTTCCGAAAGAGATAGAGAAGCTGTTTGGCACCCTTTTACAGCGGTGAGGCAAGACACGCTGAATATTGGGTTGAAAGGTGGTGAAGGATCATATCTCATTGCTGAGAATGGCGAGCGATACCTAGATGCCATCGGGTCTTGGTGGGTTAACCTTCACGGTCACGCTCATCCTGATATTTCGAAAGCTGTTGCAGATCAGGCTTCTAAATTGGAGCATGCCATTTTCGCTGGCTTTACGCACGAAGGCGCAGTTGAGCTGGCTGAACGGCTTTTAAAACACATGCCTGAGGATCATAGCCACATTTTTTATTCGGATAATGGCTCAACAGCAGTTGAGGTTGGGATAAAGCTGGCCATTCAATACTGGTATAATCAAGGAGAGAACCGGAAGAGGATTATCGCCATTGATGGCTCATATCATGGAGATACGTTTGGCGCCATGAGTGTTGGTGAACGCGGTGTCTTCACGCAACCGTTTGATTCTTATCTATTTGAAGTTGATTTCATCGACTTTCCTGAGCAAGGATTGGAGGAAAAGGTATTTGAACAATTCTCCGCTCTCTGCGAAAAGGGCGATGTGGCTGCATTTGTCTTCGAGCCGTTGGTACAAGGAACCGCAGGTATGCGCGTTTATTCCTCAAAACTATTGGATCGAATGATGGCCAAGTGCAAGGAGCTGGGAATCATCACCATTGCAGATGAAGTAATGACCGGCTTTGGACGAACGGGTACATTCTTAGCAGTTGATCAAATCAAAAACAAACCTGATCTTATTGCCCTATCTAAAGGATTAACTGGTGGTTATTTGGCGATGGGAGCTACTTCTTGTGCTTCTTTCTTACGTGAGGCATTCTGGGAAGAAAATGCTGGTCAGTATCCCGAACGTAGGAGATTTCTTCATGGACATAGCTATACTGGAAATCCTTTGGCCTGTGCAGCAGGGTTAGCCAGTTTAGATCTGACTGAAGATTCCTCAACTCAGGAAAACATTGATAGGATTTCTGACGGACACTCAAATTTCAAAATTGATTTTAGTGGCCTAAAAGGTGTGAAGGAGATTCGACACAAAGGAGTAATACTCGCGGTAGAATTTGAATCCGGGAATGGAGAAGGGTATTTTGATTCTCTTCGAGAGCGATTGTATGATCACTTTATCGAACGAAAAATTCTCATGCGCCCGTTAGGAAACGTGGCATACATTCTACCGCCATATTGCATTACCAATGAAGAGTTGAAAATGTGCTATGACGCAATTATTGAGTTTTCAGAAAAAATGTAATGTCGATTTCTGTTCTTAAATCTTCTGGTGATCGAGCTCCGTTTGACGAGCGTAAACTCTGTAGGTCTCTAGAACGGTCGGGAGCATCGGCAGACCAGGGTCATTCAGATTATTACTGAAGTGAGTGCTGGTCTGTTTGGCGGTATCACAACCAAGCAGATATACAAGAAAGCGTTTGGTCTTTTGTGAAAAGGGTCTTCTGGTCTGGCGGGACGCTACAAACTTCGCAATGCAATTGTAGAGCCTGGCCCAACTGGTTATCCATTCGAGCGATTCATGGGTAGGTTAATAACTGAACAAGGATTTGCCGTGAAAGTCGGGATAGTGGTAAATGATAGTCCGTAAAGTTGCCAGCATAAGAAATTTAGTTCTGCCGTAACCTTTTGATTCAGAATGGAGACCCTTCGTTCCTCAGGGAAACAAACGAAGATCTCGAACCTTGCTGCTTGCTTCGCTGACGAAGGAAGCGTCTCACTATTTGAATTTAGAACGAGTTTATTTTTCGTTTTTCTAACGAATAGAGCTTAGTGGCAGCTTTACGGACTATCATTTAACTCTTTTAGCTTGGGCCTATCCCGAAAATGGGAATCTTAGAGAACGTGTGGATAATGCAGGTCTTTATCCGCTTACCTGCCTGACAACCTTATCCAAGCAGGATAAACGTCCTCTTTTAGGGAAAGACATTGTGCTGGTAAGGGACATCGTGAATAATCCAAGTAAACTAAATTCATTAGGATTAAATGAGCGTAAGAAGAATCGTATTCTAAAGAATGCGATAGAAATGCTGAGAAAAACCTAACGCTTACAGAATCTGTTTCGCTCCTTAATGGCGGTCTCTGAGCCTAGATTGGCGGCTTTGATAATATCGGTGCAGCCACTTTCTTTCTTACCAGAGATTACCAGTTCTAGACCACGGTTCATGTAAGAATCTGCATCCTGCGGGTCAATTTTAATAGCCTTAGAGAAATCTCCGATAGCCATTTGATGATTGTCCTGCTTAGAATAGGCGATACCTCTATTGTAAAACGCATCTGCATTTCCTGGATTGTGCACCAAAGCTTGGGTGTAATCAGAAATGGCCAATTCAAAATTGTCTTGCATTCTGTACACGATTCCTCTATTTACATAACCGTCAGGTCTAAAGGGTTGTTTTCGAATACATGCTGAAAAGTCTTCAATGCATTTCTCCAAATTATTGAGTTTCCTGTAGCTAATACCCCTGTTTAGGCACGCATCATAATTCTTTGGATCATTTTTTAATACATCGGTGAAGTCCAATACCGCTTGCTCGTGAAAACCATTATTAGAATTTGCGATACCTCGATTAAATAAAGCTTCCATATTCCCTGGAAGTAGTTTCACCGCAGGGTTAAGGTTCTCTAAGGCCGCTGCTGAATTTCCAACGTTATTGTACAGGGTCCCTCTTCTGAGGTATGCGTCACCAAAGCTTTCGTCATGTTGCGTTGCTAGCCCAAAATCAGCAATGGCCTCCGTTGTTAAATCGATAGATGCTTTTGCTAAACCTCTCCAGTAATATGCATTGGCGTTGCTTTCATCAAGAGCAATACTCTTATCAAAGTCTACGATAGCACCCGTCATGTCTCCTTGTTTGGCTTTATTCAACGCGGTGTTGAATAATTCAACAGATTCTTGACAGATTCCAGATAAGTTTGAAAGGAGAAGAAAAAGAAGAGCTAGGGGAGTTTTAAGCATATTAACCTTGTTTTGCCGACTAACGCAAAGATAGTTCCAAGTACTGACTGCGAATGGTTTGAGCCTAGGTTTCATGATATTCGAATACCCATCACAATGATATCATCTACTTGTTCCAAATTTCCTTGATAATCTTTCATTTTATTAAACGAAGCTTCGTACTGTTCGTTAACTGGCTGTTTATGAATTCCCATCAAAAAATCTCTAAACCCCTGAAGCTTCATTTTTTTACCATCGGGACCGCCAAATTGATCAGCAAAGCCATCGGAGAAGATAAACAACATATCTCCAGGTTCGACTTTAACAACTTGGTTTGTGAAGGTATTTAGTTTTTCCCCAACGAAAACACCAACTGGAAATCGGTTCCCTTTGAATTGCTCCAATTCGCCATTTCTAAAGATGTACATGGGGTTGAAGGCACCTGCAAATTGAACCTCATTTTGCTTTTTGTCCCAAGTGCAAAGGGCTATATCAAGTCCGTCCCGAACCGTTGATTCTTCGTAAGTCTGATGAAGTGTTTCCGTGATTCCACGGTTAAGAAAGTCAAGAATTTCTGAAGGCTTAGTAATTCCATTCTGCAACACAGCTTGCTTAAGTAGGTTATTGGCAACTATGGAAATGAATGCTCCAGGAACTCCGTGACCAGTGCAATCTACTGCTGCAAAAATGGCTAGTTCGTTTACTTCCTCCACAAAATAGAAGTCACCGCTTACAATTCCTTTCGACCTGAAGAAGATGAACGAATCTGGTAGAATCCGTTTGATATCCAGATTAGCTGGAAAAATCGCCTTCTGAATCCGCTTGGCATACTTTATACTGTCCGTGATGTCTTTGGCACTTCGCTTGATTTCATCACGGTTTTGTTCAATTTCTTCTTTCTGAGTCTGAATTTCACTTGTTCTTAGGGTAATCACCTTTTCAAGTTCAAGATTATCCTGTACCAATTTGTAGGTCCTGTATTTAATAAAGAGAAATACGACAGAAAAAATAAAGAGTAGGGTAGTGCCGAGAAACCATCTGGTCTTCCAAAATGGTTTTTTTATAGTGAAACTATAGGTAGCTGGTACTGCACTCCAACCACTGTTTTGCTTGGAGGATATAATTTTCAAAGTGTAATCTCCATTTTCCAAACGTGGAAATTGCACCGAATTCTGCGCCATTGGCGCAGACCAATCCTCATTAAACCCTTCTAAGAGGTATCGATATTTCAATCCTTCTGGATTTCGAAGGGAAATACCAGCAAAACTAAAGCGTAGGTTATACTTCTTGTAAGGGAGAATAAGCCCTTGTGTTAATTCACGAGGCTCGTTCATGATAAACAGTTCGGTAATCTCAACATTTGGAGGATTACCAACTAGTTCATTTACTCTTGGATTGTATTTGATGATGCCATGTGAAGTAGTAATCCAGGTATTCCCTTTATTATCGCTACTAGCAGAGGTGATCTCGGAACCTTCTCGAATGGTGAAATCCCGATCATTAACGGTTCTAACCACTTCGTTGGTATCATTAATCAGGCTTACTTGCATTTGATGCAAGGCCCAGACTAATCCATTCTTGTCTTTAATTAAACTATAAATAAAGTCGCTGACAAGGCCAGATTCGGTAGTGAGATTGGTTACTAGACTGCCTTCTAAAATGTGCAAACCATTACCGTTTGTGCCAAACCAAAGCCGCTTCTTCTCGTCCTCAAGAATATAATTGACATCAACAATTCTCTTAGACTCTCCTTTTTCGATAAATCTGATTTTACCTTCTGAAAAGTAGCAGACTCTGTTTCCTTTCGAACCGATCCAAACCCGACCATTAGAATCTTCTATTGCACTTTTTATATTGTTGTGTGGCAGGCCTTCCAAAGTTGTCAGGCGTAGTTTGACGTCTCCTGTACTATTTACGATGTACAGACCGCCTTTGGTTGAAACTATTACACCATCGCTGGAAACACTAATTTGATTGACATAGTTAGATAAAGGGTCATTCGAAATTCGAACTCGTTTAAATTCAGAGTTGAGAGGATTGAGTTTCCAAAGACCAGACCGAGGAGTTCCTATCCAGATTGTTCCAAATCTATCTTCGCAAATTGTATTTACTGAGTTGCCGCTGACATGAAAATATTTGAACGAGTTAGAGTTATTCTTGCTCTCGCTCATGAATATTCCGTTATCAATGCCAATCCAAACTCGACCCTTTGAGTCGTGATGGATGCAATTGACTTCGTTTTTTTCTAGAAAAGTAGGGTCGAAGGGTTCATAAAAAACGCTCTCAACTATTTGGGTAAGCCCGTTGCCATAGGTTCCGACCCATAAATTACCTTCGGTATCCTGATAAATATCTTTGACAAGATCATTAGATATTGATCCATTTGAGGTATTGAATGTTGTTAAGGTGAAATCATCTTGTACGCCTGTCCAGTTATCTAATCGGTGCAATCCTTTACCAAATGTTGATAACCAAAGGCTTCCAAACCGATCCCGTATAATTTGATTGATTCCACTCAAGGTTCGCTTGTATCCAAGACCTACCTTTTTTTGCGTTTGGTTTTTACTAAAAATGTTTTGGATACGGAAAAGACCCTCATCTTCTGTAGCTACCCATGTTTGATTGAGTTCAGGTTCATGTAGCAGGGCGGTTATTTTATTGTTTGGTATTCCAGCAACAGGATCATTAAGCCTAAACCCTTTTTTGAAATTTATGGTAGCCGCAAACAAGCCTTCATTGGTTCCTACAAGAAATTTATCGTCTAATACGTGCTCTGCACTGGATAGAAGAATTTCAATGACTGGAGCCTTTACGTATTTACTTTCTGTCTCAGTCCGAATTAGAACTTCCATATTTCGGGTTAAGAAAAGCTCTTCGCGATCTCTCGTATTTCGAAGTATGCTGACCACTCCGGACGGTAGCGTGTCGGCCAGTTTAATTAATTCACCATTAAAATATTCGAAAATTCGTCCTTTCGTGGTTCCAATTAGCATAGAACCGTCCTCTCGTTTATTAATACTGAGTACCTCACCTATGCAGGTGGTGTCGTCAATAGTTTTGATGTTTCTGAAGCTTGCCCCATCAAAGGTCGAAAGACCTTCGCGATGACCAATCACCAAATGATCATCATCGGTTTGAGACAAAACATTTATGTGATTGTTCTGAAGTCCGGTCTTCATATTATGGTCCCGAAATTCAAACGGTTGTTGGGCGATTGAACCGGAATGCCCAAAAACAAGAAAAGTTACACCAACGAGTAACTTAACAGTTAGAAATGACTTGAATTGGGACAAACTCACTTGAATACTTTGTCTTGATTAAATCGTTCGCCTTCCTGAATACGGTCAAGTAGATGAACATCATACTTAAACTTAGGTACGCCACCAATAGGAATGGTGTAAAACTGGAGGTATTCTCCGTACTGATTCTCAATAGAGAAACACACATTATTGTCTTTTTTCGGGTTGGCTTTGGACCTTACAAACTGAATATCCAATGATCCATTTCGCTCAGTTTCCAATATTTCGTGGGTACTATCTTTCCAATCACTTTCGCTAGACATGGCTACCCATTCGCCTTTTTTCTCGTAGGAAATAATTTTAATGACGCCATCATTATCCCAATCGTAGTTGAATTGCTTTACTGATACTACCTTATTGTCCACGTAAGGGTACAGATGACAAACAGCACCGGGGTCATTTGGCATTCGGAACGTCCATTCGTAATTGAATGCATTGGCTCCTTCTATAGGGATGTTCGCTGTTGGACTAGTGGAGAAGAAATACCGGTATAGGTTTCCGTCATTCCCTTCAATTCCATCCGCCACTAGCTTGAAAACCCGATTATCGAATTGAGAAATGAACTCTCCTTGATCAGCAGAGAACGGTCCAAACGAGAACCATTGGTTATCATACTTTTCATCAGCTCCAAAAGACTTTGCGTCAATCAAAGTACCGCTTTTGTAATTTCCGGTTGGTTGAGTGCCGGTTGCATCCTTATCAGAAAAACATCCGACTCCCCCGTATACGCTAAACTTGGTTTTTGTGTCTGGGGATTCATTAAGCTCATCATTTTCACCTCCTACATCGGGATCAAAAACCCGTATGTAAAAAGGAGAAGCTAAATCCTTAGGAACGGAAAGAAAGAACGTTTGGCTAAAATCATCATCGCCCCACTCGTGAGAGGCGCTGTTTCCAAAAGTGACCAAGAAGGGAATATTAGAATCATCTGGCGGAACAGGCTGAGCCACCACATTTTCGCTACCGACAACAAATGCAATTACGGTTATACCGAATGCACCGAATTGTGATAAACCCTGGCAATTTATAAGAGATTTTACTGCGTGTAGCATAGATTATAACCCTGTGGGTGAGGCAATAAACGCAAATTCAGGAATGAAGTTACGGTGAATAGACAAAAGTTGTTCCGAAGTGAATTGACCTAGCTGTTGGTTAATTTCGCATTTGCGTCACGTCCACTATAATGAGGTATCTCAAAGCTTTTCTTTTAATTCTTACCAGCGCTGCATTAATGGTTGGTTTGAACACGAGAATGGGTGTATTTCCACCTCTTGGAAAGTTTTTTAACCCACATGGTGGGTTTTGGCAAAACGCAGAATATGAAAGGGAGTCCCGTCAGCTAGATCTTTCCATGCTGGACCTTGAGCTTCCAGCCTCCGTCATTCTTGACGAAAGGAGTGTTCCTCACATCTTCGCGGGCAACGACAGAGACCTATATTTTCTTCAAGGGTTTTTAACTGCAAAAGATCGTCTTTGGCAAATGGAATTTCAAACGCATGCTGCGGCCGGTAGAATCTCTGAGATAGTTGGTGAGAAAGCAATCGGTTTTGATAAAGAGCAAAGGAGAATTGGAATGGTGACTTCAGCGCAAAAGGCCTTAGACGAATTTTCTGGAGATACCGTTTGTGTGAATGTGGTTCAGGCATATACTGATGGAATCAATGCATTTATTCAAACTATTGACAGAACCAATTTGCCGTTTGAATACAGGATGCTCGATTATACGCCCGAAGCTTGGTCGCCATTAAAGTGCTCACTTCTTTTGAAGTATATGGCGAAGATGCTGAACGGAACAGAAAGGGATTTTGAAAACACAGCACTATTGGAACTTCTAGGGCGAGATCTTTTTGATGAATTATACCCAGAGCAAAATCTATTGTCGGACCCCGTAATTGAGCCTCCTTATAATACAGTGGCTAGCTCGGATACTACCAAAACGGAAACAAATGGATTGGTGAGTTTTGGTCCATTGCCAGACCCAGGTATTCGGCCACAAAAGAATATTGGTAGCAATAATTGGGCTGTTGCAGGTAGCAGAACCAAGAGTGGAAATCCGATTCTAGCCAGCGATCCACACCTTAAGCTATCCCTTCCTTCTATATGGTATGAGGTTCAGCTAAATGCTCCTGGGATAAACTGCTACGGTGTGTCATTACCGGGTGCCCCTGGAATTACAATAGGGTTTAATGACAATGTTGCTTGGGGAGTAACCAATGCTGGCCAAGACGTAAAGGATCATTATCGCATTACGTTTAGAGATGATACCAAAACCGAGTATAAGCTTATAGACGAATGGGTTTCATCATCTCATAGGATAGATACAATAAGGGTAAGAGATGCTGAGGTTGTATTGGATACTGTCGTAGATACGAAGTACGGACCTGTTGCTTTTAAAGAAAATGGAGAAGACATCGCTTTATGGTGGACTGCTCACCTTCCGTCAAATGAACTCCGTGCATTCTACCAACTCAACAGAGCAAGTAGCATTCAAGATTATCATGATGCGTTGCAGTATTATGAATGTCCTGGTCAAAATTTCGTCTTTATTGATTGTGAGAATATTGCTTTAAGACATCGTGGCGCTTTTCCGGCTAAGACAGTAAAAGAGCATGGCAGGTTTGTGTTGGACGGGGCGGTCAATCATGAGCTTCCAACAATAATCCCATTTGAAGAAGGTCCTGTTATGGTTAATCCCGAACGCGGTTTTGTGAGTTCGGCCAATCAGGCACCAACTGATACAAGCTATCCATATTACTATACAGGGGTTTTTGAAGAATTTAGAAATCGAACAATCAATAGAAAATTGAATTCAGATTCATCAATTACCATTAAGGATATGATGGATTTGCAAGGAAACAATTACAGTTTACTTGCCGAAGAAGCGTTGCCGCTAATGCTGGAAATACTTGACACAAATATGTTTGCGCACGATAGCCTTGAACGTCTCTGTTACAGTTTTGTCACAGATTGGGATTATGTTCATGATCCGGGTAGTATCGGTGCAACTATTTTTCAAATTTGGTGGGATGAATTGAACGGATTGATTTACGATGAAATGAATTCGAAGATTTATAATCAAGATGAATACTACGATAACTCTTGGAAAGAGATGGTCGTTTCTAATAAAGCCTATTTCGATTTAAAAGACTCTAGGTACACGTATCCCACAGCATCAGTGACTATCAGCCTGTTAAAAAATCAAAGGAAACATCAGATTTTCGACCATTTATCTACTCACGATAAAACTGAGGATGCCAAACAAATAGTTTTTGATGCGTTTTATTGGACCGCGGTAAAACTTGGGGACATTATTAAGTATGACTTGAATGAGCCACACTGGGGACTTTATCAGGATACACGCCTTCGGCATTTGGGACGGGTGGATGCTCTTGGTTCACGTAATCTGTTTGTTGGCGGAAATGAGAATGCGCCAAATGCAATTACTGCTACAACAGGCCCATCATGGCGAATGGTTGTGGAGATGACGAAAAGTGGTCCAAAAGCATTCGGTGTTTTTCCAGGTGGGCAAAGTGGCAACCCGGGTAGCAGCGATTATCTGTATTCGTTGGATAAATGGATGAACGGAGAATATCATGAACTGGAATTTTGGACCGAGCCTGACGCTGCTCCCAGAAATAATCTTCGATACGATATCGCGCCATGAAGCCTCAATACAGAATATTGATTATTGTTGTGGTAGGCACAATCGCTCAGATGTTCCTGCCCTGGTGGACATCACCAATTGTAGCTGCTTTGGTAGAGGGGATATTTGGGTCCAAGAAATTTCTTTCGTTTTTAATCGGATTCTATGGAATTGCCTTACCCTGGATGATTGGAGCCCTGATAATTGATTTGCAGAATAATTCCATTTTGTCAGATCGAGTACTTACCATGTTTCAATTCCCACAATGGCCGTTGTTGATCATCATCATAACTGGGCTAATTGGAGGAATTTCAGGGGGATTGGCAGCTTGGGCTGGAGGACATGTACATTCGCTGTTTGGAGATGACATTGAAGGATAAAACAATTGGATTGGCTCTGGGTAGTGGCGGTGCCCGAGGGTACGCTCACATCGGAGTCATCGAAGAATTGGAAAGGCAAGGAGCAAAAATCGTTTCCATTGCCGGAGCTTCCATGGGCGCAGCTGTTGGAGGAATTTATTCCGCTGGAAAACTCAACGATTTTAAAGACTGGTCCACCAAACTAACCCGCATGGAAACGATGCGGCTGATGGATTTTACATTCTCTGGCCAAGGCGTAATAAAGGGTGAAAAGATTATGAACACCCTGCGAGATTTACTCGGTGAACAACAGATAGAGGATTTCTCAATCGATTATACCGCGGTAGCTACAGACTTCAAAACGAATACCGAAGTTTGGATGAACAGAGGCAAACTTTTCGAAGTAATTCGTGCCTCTTCTGGAGTTCCGACATTAATGACTCCCGTTCTGTCTGGAGATCAAATCTTAGTTGATGGTGGAGTTTTAAACCCACTTCCCCTAAATGTATTGAAGGGGAAAAACGTGGATCTTGTTGTTGCTGTAAACATTAATGCACCTGGTTTTCTTGATTCCGAAGGAGAACCAATAGGTAAAGCAAAAACCCAAGTGGCGCAAATGAGCAGAAAGGAGAAGGAGGAGGCGCTGAAGTCATATAAAGTCCGATTTACGCGTACCATGCGTAATTGGTTGAATTTGAACAAATCTTCAGCGCAAACTAGCAACGATGAACCGTTGGGTTATTTAGGATTACTAAATCGATCTTATGATTTAATGCAGGATCAAATTTGTTTGATGAGTATTGAACTCCACAAACCTGATGTGGTGGTGAATATTCCTCGGAGAATAGCAAGCACACTAGAATTATATCGAGCAGATGACATGATAGAGGAGGGAAGAAGGTCGGCCAAAAAAGCCATTGACGAACATTTGAAAAGGATGAAGACAACATGACTCTAATCCTAATGATTATAACGCTAGTGGTAACCGCCAGTGCGTTAAACAAACCTGAGCTTCAGGCCAAGTTGATGTTCAACCCGTACTTAGTCAAGAATGGAGGGCAGTGGCATCGATTTATTACACACGGGTTTGTGCACGGAGGATGGCTTCATTTCGGTGTAAACATGTGGGTGCTGTGGATGTTTGGCGGAACAGTAGAATCGGCCTTAATTTATGCGCATGGCGAGCTAGCCGGAACCATTCTTTTTCTTTCGCTCTACATCGGAGGTATCCTGTTTTCATCACTTCCTTCTTACGGGAAACATGGAGATGATATTCATTACAATTCTGTAGGAGCGAGTGGGGCCGTGGCGGCCATTATTTTCTCCACGATTTACTTCATGCCAACAACTGGTATTGGAATAATCTTCTTGCCATTTTTCATTCCCGCATTCATTTTTGGCCCACTATACTTGCTTTACGAGTATCAAATGGATAAACGATCAAACGATCGGATTGCACATGATGCGCATTTTTGGGGTTCTGTATTTGGATTCGGATTTTCAATCCTAGTTGTTCCAAGTCAATTTGGAAGCTTTATAGGCCAGATTATGGACTATATCCTAAATATTTTAGGATGAAAAATAAGGCGGTATTCCTTGACCGTGATGGAGTTCTTTGTAAAGAACTTGGAAGATATTTAGCCAATGTTAAAGAGTTTGAAATCCTGCCTTATGTCCCAAGTCTGCTAGGTTCACTCAAGGAAAAAGGCTACCTCTTAATAATGATTTCCAACCAAGGAGTTATTTCCAGAGGAACATTGTCATTGGATCAAGTCAATGAAATGCATCGGAGAATGCAAGCCGAATTGACAAGCTCGAATGCTCAGTTGGATGCCCTCTATTTCTGCCCACATCACCCCGAAGTAGAAGCGTGTATTTGCCGAAAGCCAGAACCATTGATGATTCAAAAGGCTATGGCCAGATTTGATATTGATCCAAAAAGTTCAATTATGATTGGAGATTCTCCAAGAGACGTTGAATCGGCCGAACGCACTGGTGTAAAAGGATTTATGGTGAAATCAAATGAAACTTGGCAATCAATAGTTGACCAATTAATGGATTAGTAGCTACCTCAGATTTACCTACGGGCATAATTGTTGCCAATGCCACGATCTACTTCTATATTAGCCGCATAAAATAAACCCACAATGAAATCACTTCTTTCTATAGCCGTAATGCTCGCCATTTCAGCCTCATCTTTTGCACAGGATGCGGATAAGGACTTCTGCAACAATTTAAAGGCAATGTTGGATGGCGCACAGACCTATTTCAAGGATCAAAAAGGTGCATCTACTAGTATTGAGATAAGAGGTGTACCTAAACCATACTTCGAGAGTAACGTGAAATTGAGCAATGATAAAATGATGTACATAGGTGATAACGATTATCATCCTGAGGCATTTACTTACGTTGCAGAGCATACTCGAGGAGGAGAAACTGTTCCTGCAAACATGGAGCAAGTATATCAGAAGTACCTTAAAATGGTGAAGGATTGTCTGCCATCGGGTTACACGATGCAAGAGAAAGACAAGAGCAATGACCTATACCTTGAGGATACCAATTTCAAGAAGCTTGTTGTAAAGGAGGATAAGAAGGGAAAGAAAGTGAAGATGGAGCTTTACATCTACAACCAAAGAGAGTTGGATCACTGGGTTGTGGAATTCCACTTTTATGGAATCAGCAAGAACATCTGATTTCAAAAAACAATTTAGAAATGAAAAGGCGTCAGACATAGTCTGACGCCTTTTCTCGTTTTTAGACCTTTCGAACAAAAAGTTGGGCGGTCTCAAACTTGACCACTTTTACTTTTTCGCCTTTATCGATATATCCCGTCAATGCGGTGGCGTCATGTAATTGATCATTAATCATCACCTTCCCAGAAGGCCTCATTACAGTGTAAGCGGTTCCTTCTTCACCAATAAAACTTGCCTCCTTCTGATCAACACCTACAAATCCTTCGCTGCTGGGTTGAGATGCGCTAAGAACCATGTTGGAAAGGGCAGTGGCAGTGAATAGGCGTTTGGCTAACCAGAATGAGCCGAACATCCCGAACACCGTTGAAATTATTACTGTGAAGAATGCCGAATAGATTTGGCTTGGAAGAGCAAATTCAAAGTTGAATCCAACGTTGTAGATCAAACTCAGAATCAGACCAGAAACCATGAATGCAATTCCAGCTGCTCCAGCTAAGCCGAAACCGGGGATGACAAATACCTCAACTCCAAGGAGAACTACACCTAGTACAAAAAGCACAATCTCCCAATTCTCCGCAAAACCCTCTAAGTAAAGAGGAGCAAAATAAAGAGAAGCTGCAATCACAGATGCTATTATTGGAAAGCCCACTCCTGGTGACTGTAATTCAAAATAAATGCCCCCGATTATGATCATGATAAGAACACCACTAACTGCTGGATTAACAAGCATACCTATGAGTGATTCGAGACTGCTTACTTCATAAGTTCTTGTTTCAGCATCAATGATTCCGTTGCTTAAGAGTAACTCCGGAATGCTCTCGAAAATACCTTCGCAATATCCATTTTCAGAAGCTTCCGAGGCCGTCATCGTTAGGATTTTGGTCGAGTCGATTAACCCTTCAATGTAAATGGATTCATCAACCATGGCCTCAGCAATCTTTGTGTCTCGGCCTTTTGATTCAGCAGTGCTGCGCATGGTACTACGCATATAGCTTTGGTACTTGTCCATCAGCTTTTCGCCCTCTTGATTAACAACTGTTGCCGCACCAATATTGGCTCCGTTGCTCATGAAAATGCTGTCGCATGCAATGCTGATCAATGCACCAGCAGATGCAGCATTATTGTCAATGTAAACCCACACAGGAATCTCACTATTTAGGATTTTGGTTCGCATGCTATCGGCATCCACAACCATACCTCCATACGTGTTCATATGAATGAGGATCAAGTCCGAATCCCATTCTTGAGCCTCATCAAAAGCCTGATTCATTCTTCGCCAAACGGCAGGTCCAATTTCATCTTTGATGTCAAAAATGTAAACCTTCTCGATACCTGCAACTTGCAGAGAATCAGCTATTTCTTCAGCTGAAATTGAATCAGTTTGGTTTGATACTTCCAGTGAATCAGTTTGACTATAACCAGCAAACGTTACAACCAGCACGTAAAATGCACTCCAAATAAATCTCAACATTATTTCATGTATTTCTGAACAAGGTTCAACATTTCTGAATGCAGCTTACCATTTGTAGCCACAATCTCCTTGATGAAGATAGCATCATCGCCACCATCAAAATTAGTCACTGTTCCACCTGCTTCTCGTACCAATAATATTCCAGCCGCTACATCCCATGGGCTCAAACTGTACTCATAGAAAGAGTCGAATCTACCTGCAGCAGTGTATGCAAGATCGGTAGCAGCACTTCCGGGTCTTCTCAAGCCTCTGCTATGTTGCATCAAGTGTTTGAACAGGTCGAGATACTTATCTATTAGGTGATAATCGTAGTAAGGGAAACCGGTACCAATCAGGCTTTCGCTCACTTTTTTGCAATCTGAAACTTGAATTCGATCACCATTCAAATGTGTGCCGCCACCTTTGGTAGCGGTAAACATTTCATCTTGATTAATCTCATACACAATACCGATAATTGGTTCATTGTTTTGGAGCAGGGCAATACTCACAGCAAAAAATGGAACTCCATGAATGAAGTTAGTGGTGCCATCCAATGGATCAATAACCCACGTGTATTCAGCGGATGTTCTTTCTGTAGTCGCTTCTTCGGTGTGGAAGGCGGCTTCAGGAATCAGATCTTTCAATCCTGAAACAATAATCTCTTCTGCTCCTCGATCAACGTAGGAAACGAAATCGTTGTGTCCTTTCTTTTCTACTCGATCATTCTTGAACCGAGTCTGTTCATTCATTATGAACTGGCCTGCCTTTCTGGCCACTGCTTCCACAATCTTTAAGTGTTCTTGCATATTTATATATTCTCAACCGTTCAAAGAGAAACAAAAAAAGGGCTCCAAATTGGAGCCCTTTAATTTTGACAAAATAAAGTGTCAATTACTTGATAATCATTCTTTGAGTCAATCGCTTACCGTTAGATGCGATTGAATAGAAGTAAGTTCCAGCAGCAAGGTCAGAAGTAGGAACAGTCAAGTTGTGACGTCCTTGAGCCATATGACCTCTATCGCTAGTGTACACGAACTGACCAGTTGTACTAACGATATCGATAGTTACGTCAGATGCATTTTCCAACTCAATGCTAATGTTAGCATTTTCAACAACTGGGTTAGGGCTAACAATAGCCTTAATTCCATTGAAGAAACCAAGATCCTCTATGCCAGCAGCATCAGGATTGTCAACCAATGCCCAAATAGCGAAGTCAAAGCTTAAAGGCCATGCAGCAACCATAGTGTACCATGTACCATCGCTCCACTTTTCCCAAGTAAGTTCAGCTCCATCACCGTCAGAGCTAGAAACCAATCCTACAGTATCACCTGCAGCCAATCCAGACATTTCAATACCGATGTAAAAATCGCTTGAAACTGAAGTTGGAGTAAACGCTACTGCAGTAAATCCAGTAGTATCAACATCAGCCATAGTAACTGTTGCAGATGTTAAAACTGCTCCTGGGCAAGTTTGGTCAGCCGTGGCTCCAGCACTTGTTGTACCAGTCGTACCTGTCATGTCCATCAAATCAACGCTTAAAGAGGATCCAGCCGCGTCTTGCTTCGCTCCGAAGAAAAGAAGTGCACCTTCAACAGTCATTGTGTTGCTTATTACATACTGCTGTCCTTTTCCAAGGTCTCCATATCCATTATTACCTGCGATGAATCCACCGTTTCCTGAGGTGTAAATGGTAGGAGTTCCAGTACCGAAATCACCAGGCCATACTGTGTCGTTTACTGCTCTGTTAGCAGAAGAATAATCCAAAATAGGGCGGTCAACATTAAATGACTCGCCAACTTGCTTTTGAGCAAATAGAGCCACTGAAGCCATTAATACAACGCCAATAGTAGTGTAGATTTTTTTCATATTTATTGATTTAGGTTAAAATTTCGCGGCTAATATCTGCATAAAAATTGAGCGCGCAATTTGTCTTGCCGACACATCTCACATTGAAAGTTAGTCGGGTTGTGTTTTTAATTGGAAGAACATCAAATGAAAGTCATTCTTCTGTCTAAAAGTCATCGCTCAAATTTGGTTTACATTATTGGAAGGTTATCTGGATGCTAATCAAAACCGCCTCATCAATCTTGTTAGAAGTTGCAGCGCCTTATCCTATTTTTGGCCTTGAGCAGAATCCGACCTTTTGCGGTACAATCTGATAGAACAACTCCAAATGAAAGACGAAGATTTTTTAGCAGCTGATGTTCCAATTAGTACGAACATCAATCATATTAAATGGCAGTCGTTTATTCATGAACTTGGAAACAAAAAGGGGTTTCGTGTATTGGAAATTGGGTCGCGTGAGGTTACGGGTCCTTCAGGTGCTAGAGCCGCCTACGACAAAGCTGAATATGTTGGGTTTGATTACTATGATGGAGACAACGTTGATGTCGTTGGAGATGCTCACAAAATCTCATCCTATTTTAATGAAGACGAGAAGTTCGACCTAATCTTTACTAGTGCCTGTTTCGAGCACTTTGCTATGCCCTGGATTGTAGCTACTGAGATTGCCAAGATTCTTAAAGTTGGCGGTTACCTTTTTGTGGAAACTCATTTTTCCTATTCTTCGCATGAACGACCTTGGAACTTCTTTCAGTTTAGCGACATGGGTTTACGCACACTTTTTTCATCTGCCCTTGGGTTTGAGTGCATTGAATCGGGCATGTCAAACCCGATGGTAGGTCGATTTTCTGAATTAGCAAACGATTACCTTAAAAATCAGCCAATCACAGGATTGTATTGCCATTCTGAGTATTTAGGAAGAAAGGTGAAAGACGTTCCCGATTTCGACTGGAACAAAGTGGATATGGAAGATGTGGTTGGTGATACAAGGTATCCAATGCCAAAAGAAGATAGGCCAAGTACTTTTCAGGACTAGGAAAGTCGTGTTTAATCAGGAATCTAGAAGCTACTTTTAGACCTCCATTCCGATTATGGTATTCAGTTCCATTACATTCTTGCTTTTCTTTCTGCCAGCGGTGTTGGCTATTTATTTCCTTACACCAGGAATTAAGCTAAAGAACCTAGTGCTTCTTGGGCTTAGTTGGTTCTTTTACGCTTGGGGAGAGGGCGAGTTGGTCATTCTAATGTTGTTGTCATCGTTGTTCAACT
>JBLFWJ010000035.1:0-21888 GCA_047611425.1 Bacteroidia bacterium
TACATGGTGGCCGAGAACCAAAGTTGGTGGTTCATGTTCGATCGTTTTGGCGATTCAGACCTCCTTTACTTTTTAATCGCGGGAATCATTTCAATTGCGGGAATAGTCTACCTGATCATTAAAGGGAAACTTAAAAATCAACTTGTTCCAATCCTCTTGGCAGTCGGGTCTTTTGTTCTTGGTTTGTTGGTGGTTAGAGGAATCGTCCTTTTTGCACTGCTGTCCATACCGCTGTATGTCTCCGTCATAGCGGAATTCCAATCAAGGACAGCTAAAGGTCAAGGTGGTTTTATTCCGAATTTCGTTGTAGTATTCGGTTGCCTATTTGTTCTAATCGGGTTCTTTACAAGAAACACGGTCATTAGTCCGGTCAAGTATTATCAAGTAGAGGAGAAGGGCAAAGCAAAGTTTGTTGCAGCTAATGCGATCGGTTTGACAGAAGGCATACATCGGTCAACCGAATTCTTCAAGGATGCAAAGATCCCTGGCCCACTGTTTAATAATTACGATGCTGGATCATTCTTGATCCACGGCTTAAAAGGGCAAAAAGTTTTTACCGATAATAGGCCAGAGGCCTATTCTGTGGCGCACTTTAAAGAAGTGTATCAACCCATACAGGAAGATGACAACGCATGGCGAGCCATTGTTGCCAAGTACGACATCAACTCAATATTCTTTTACCGACACGACAACACACCTTGGGGGCAGGACTTTCTGATCAGAAGAGTCCAAGATCCAGAATGGGTGCCGATTTATGTGGATCAACTCACCATTATTTTGCTCAAGGACACTTCAGCAAACAAACCGTGGATCGATCAATACCGTTTGCCTGATTCTATGTTTGGGGTTAAGCCGAATTGAGTGAAACGAAAAGGCCGCTGATCATTCGATCAGCGGCCTTTCAATTCTACATAGACGAGTGCTTACTTGCTCTCTTCCTCTTTTACTTCTTCCTCGCTAACTTCTTCAAAGTCAACATCGGTTACTTCACCATCTTCGGTAGCTTGACCGGAATCCCCTGCTGGGCCAGCACCTTCGGCTCCACCTTCTGCTTCTTGGGTTGCATTGTACATCTCTTGAGATGCCGCTTGCCATACCGTGTTCAAGGTTTCCATTGAAGAATCTATCGCATCAAGATCCTTGGCTTCGTGTGCTTTCTTCAGATCAGCCAACGCATTTTCAATTGGCGTCTTCTTATCCTCAGGAAGTTTGTCACCGTAATCCTTCAACTGCTTCTCGGTCTGGAAAATCATTGCGTCCGCACCGTTGATCTTATCAGTTTCTTCCTTCAGTTTCTGGTCAGCCTCAGCATTAGCCTCAGCCTCCGTCTTCATTCTTTCGATTTCCTCGTCAGAAAGACCTGAAGAAGCCTCAATTCGAATGTTCTGGCTCTTACCTGTTGCCTTATCAGCAGCAGAAACAGTCATGATACCGTTCGCATCAATGTCAAAAGACACTTCAATTTGAGGAACGCCACGTGGAGATGGTGGGATGTCGGCCAAATGGAAACGTCCGATAGTCCGGTTGTCCTTTGCCATTGGTCGCTCTCCTTGTAGCACATGGATTTCGACCGATGGTTGGTTATCCGAAGCAGTAGAGAAAGTCTCAGACTTCTTAGTTGGAATCGTAGTGTTCGACTCGATCAACTTGGTCATTACTCCGCCCATTGTTTCGATACCCAATGAAAGTGGGGTTACATCAAGAAGAAGGACATCCTTCACCTCACCTGTAAGTACACCACCTTGTATGGCTGCACCGATGGCAACAACCTCATCAGGATTCACACCTTTAGACGGTGCTTTTCCGAAGAACTTCTCAACTACATTCTGAATAGCTGGAATTCTTGTAGATCCACCAACCAAGATTACTTCAGTAACCTCGTTCGGGTTCATTCCCGCATCCTTCAATGCTTTCTTACAAGGCTCCAATGTTCTTTGAATCAAGCTATCTGCTAATTGCTCAAACTGAGCTCTGGTCAGATTTCTTACCAAGTGCTTAGGAATGCCATCAACTGGCATGATGTAAGGCAAGTTGATCTCTGTAGAAGTAGAGCTTGACAATTCAATTTTAGCTTTCTCAGCAGCTTCCTTCAAACGCTGAAGTGCCATAGGGTCTTTTCTAAGGTCGAGGTTCTCGTCCTTCTTGAATTCATCAGCCAACCAATCAATGATTACCTGGTCAAAGTCGTCTCCTCCTAAGTGAGTATCACCATTCGTAGACTTCACTTCAAATACACCGTCTCCCAATTCAAGAACCGAGATATCGAATGTTCCACCACCAAGGTCAAACACCGCGATGGTCATGTCAGTGGTCTTCTTATCAAGTCCGTAAGCCAAAGCCGCAGCTGTTGGCTCGTTGATAATTCGCTCAACTTTCAATCCAGCGATTTCACCGGCTTCGATTGTAGCCTGACGCTGAGAATCGTTGAAGTATGCAGGCACGGTAATAACCGCTCCAGTTACTTCTTGCCCTAGGTAGTCCTCGGCAGTCTTCTTCATTTTCTGAAGAATCATAGCCGAAATCTCCTGAGGAGAATACATACGATCGTCAATCTTGATTCTAGCCGTACCGTTGTTTCCTTTCTCAACTGTATAAGGAACACGCTCTGCTTCAACCTTTACATCTTTGTATTGCTCACCCATAAAACGCTTTACAGAAGCGATTGTCTTAGTAGGGTTTGTGATTGCCTGTCTCTTGGCAGGGTCACCTACCTTTCTTTCTCCATCCTCAATAAAAGCTACAATAGAAGGAGTGGTTCTTCTTCCTTCGCTGTTTGGGATAACCACGGGCTCGTTACCTTCCATTACGGAAACGCAACTGTTCGTAGTACCCAAATCAATTCCTATTACTTTACTCATTCTATGCTGATTTAATTATTTGCTAAACTGTTAACGATTGGCCGTAGATCACTATTCGTGCCATTGCGTTACAACCAGAAAAGGATAGAAATTATGTCAGACTATAGGAGAATAGCCTGAATCTAGGATGACAAAACCTGACAAAAAGACTGACAGGTTTGGATTTGATTACTCGGTAAATCCTAGGTCGCTGGTATATTGCCCACTCATTAACTGTTGGGTGGAAAAACCATCTAAGAAAAGGTATACAGGGAAAAATTCCTGAGATCGAGAAGAAAACAGGCCTTTTCCAACTGCCATATTAGAGTAAACTACGTTATCAGTTAAAGATCCACTTGTTGAAGGTGCGTTAATTGTGATGTAATCGTAAAGATCGGTACCACCAATATGTACGAAGAGTTCCGCAGCATCATTAGCAGCGTTAACAGGGTTGTACCTAATTCCGCTTAATCTATGTCCGCCAACCAAAGGCTCAAGTGTCGTTCCAAGAGTCTGATAAAAAGTTTCACCATTAAATGCGATTGAAAAATTATTCGGTGTACCAATATTTTCAAAAATAAAGGTGGTAATCTGCATATCCAATTGCTTAAATAAAGTATCGGGGTTTCCGTCCAGTACCTCTCTATAATGGAATCTCAACCACAGCTCACCAGTTTTTACTCCAGCAGGATTACTGACAGTGATGGTTCTAGGTCTGTATCCATTTGAGGGATCGTGGAACAAAAGCTTTGGTACGTTAGAATTAGGCGCAGTAAATCTGAAGGAATTAGAGTTAATCAATTCAACTCTTGCAGAATCTCTGTAACCCGATTTCGTGTTGTGCACCAATAACTCATATTCATTTCCTCCAACCAGATTTTCATCTGTATGGTAAACCCGCTGATCGGGGCCAAAAAAGCCATATCCTCCTGTTGTATCTTTTCCATCAATCATGATGTCTGAAAGGACAAAGTGGTTTTTTGCATCGCCTTGGGCATCGTACTCGGTTAGAGTTACCATAAGATCTTCCACCGGAAAGTAAGAGGAGTCTGGCGTGCTTGCCATAATGGCTGCATCAATTTCACCCAAAAAGGCTTTTTGCACACGAATGTTGTGACCAGAACCACCGTTACTGGGGTTGTCGTTAAGGTCCAATAGGCCATAAACGATAGACAATTCTTTATAATCGCCAGCAACATCAAAATCTGTGGAGCATCCTTGAAAGCCAATAAACGCAGCAATTAGACCGAGGGAAAGCAGTTTTTTCATTGTCGAAATTCCGTAATGCGCAAAGATAGTTATCCGTTGCTACGGTCATCAAATTTGTAGCTTTGTGTCAGCCAATTAGCAACAAAAAATTCCCTAATGTTTCACTTTAAACCTCTGTTTTGGATTCTGCTGGCCTGTTCATTTCAGGTAATGGGGCAAGAAAAAGTTCAGATGAATTACAGCGAACTGGTTCATCGCGAA
Organism: Bacteroidia bacterium; assembly: GCA_047611425.1. Taxonomy (GTDB): domain Bacteria; phylum Bacteroidota; class Bacteroidia; order UBA10329; family UBA10329; genus JBLFWJ01. Next base: position 4,308 of record JBLFWJ010000035.1, read on the forward strand.
GATTTTTCTGAGGAAAATGAAGATTGGCCATTTATTGCCAGTTATGAGAATTTATTCGGTATAGATAAGGACGAGTATTTCCTTCATCGAATGAACCGTGATTTGCCTTACGCCTTAATGGCTAAGTGGAAAACGAAACTCACTTCGTTCAACATTCTTACTGCTATTAAATTGGGCCCTGCTGATGATCGTAGCCAGTCTATGGGAGTGATTTTCTATGTGCAGCCAGATGGACAAGGGGCTATTGTGTTCGAAATGAACAAGTTTAAGGAGTATAGGGTGAAGCAGCTTGTTGGGAAATTCTACCGCTACCTAACGGGAGCAAAAGAGAATCTCGGATGGGTTAAGAGTAGCTTGGTAAGGGTTAAGAATGAGTACAATAGTGTAGATATTAAAGTAGAAGAGGGCCAAATAGATTTTTACTTAAACGACAAGTTTATAGAGTCATTTGACGCTCTAGAATACGGTCCTGGAAGTATGGGTTTGATTATCGGACCCAACACTAAAGCCAAGGTCGACTACTTCTATTTATACACTACTCCAGAAGCCATGTTGGTGGCAAAAGGTATGATGGAAGAGTTGAAGGTTGAGCAATCCGCAAGAGAGAAGTTACGCTCCTCCACGTATGAAGTTGAACAGCTTCGAAGAGAAAACGAAACTTGTATCGCTGAGTTGGAAAGGGTTTCGGAAAATCATGAAAAAGAAAAGAGTCGTATGAAACGGGCCGTTGATGGATTGCAAATACAGATTAACGCTCTTCAGGATTTTAAAGATAGGCTTTTGGTAGAAGTGGATGAGGATGTGTATTTAACGCTTACCGGTGAATTGAAGGATGAAATAATGAAGAATCAAGTGCTGATGAAGGAGGTGAAGCAGTTTAGAGATTCCCTTTGGATGGCACATACCAAATACAGTAAGCTGAAGGTGGCTTTACTTGATAAAGCGGTGGTAAAAGGTAAGAAGGTAAAGGCAGCTCGTGATAAGGAAGAAGCAAGCAATACAAAACGAGCAATTGAAAAAGAGCTAAAGGAAGATGGCTGGAAGACGGAGCAGGAGGACTGGGAGAGCGAAAAAATAAAAAATACTCGAGCAAGAACACCTGCTACTGCATCCGGTGCCACAACTGTGGTAGGAGATATGAAAGAAGCTCTTCCCGTTCCTATCCCAGTAAAAAAAGCAGTAAAAAAGAAGCGCTAATGTCAGTTCACAAAACAGTAAAAAAGGTTACCACCCACACGCTTCTTTCTATGAAGCAAAATGGGGAGAAGATTGCCATGCTTACAGCATACGATTACACTATGGCTCGTATTCTGGATCAGGCGGGAATTGACATTCTGCTTGTTGGAGATTCTGCTTCCAACGTTATGGCAGGTCATGAAACAACGTTGCCTATCACTCTTAATGAGATGATATATCATGCCTCTTCAGTAATTCGGGCAGTAGATCGATCTCTTGTAGTAGTTGACATGCCGTTCGGTTCCTACCAAGGAAACTCGCGTGAAGCTTTGGCATCGGCCATTCGCATCATGAAAGAGTCTGGCGGACATTCCATAAAAATGGAGGGTGGCCGTGAAATTATTGAATCGGTGCAACGGATTCTATCGGCTGGTATTCCGGTGATGGGGCATCTTGGTTTAACACCTCAAAGCATTTATAAGTTCGGTACGTATACGGTAAGAGCGAAAGAAGAAGAGGAAGCTCAAAGGTTGATTGATGACGCCAAATTGCTGGAAGAAACGGGTTGTTTTGCCATCGTTCTTGAAAAAGTACCAGCCAAGTTAGCTGCCAAAGTTGCGACAGAGGTAGCCATTCCAATCATCGGTATTGGTGCTGGAAATGGTGTTGATGGCCAAGTGTTAGTAACGCATGATATGCTAGGAATGAACCAAGAGTTCAGTCCTCGCTTCCTAAGACGTTACTTGAATCTTGAACAAGACATGACCAAAGCGGTTCAGAATTATGTAGAGGATGTTCGTTCAAAAGACTTCCCAAATAATAAGGAGCAGTATTAGATACGCTTCATTTTAGAGTTTCAATTCAACATTACTTATGGCTAACAAATCCATTGAAGTCCTTTATGAGGACAACCACCTAATAGTCGTCAATAAACCTGCTGGCGTATTGGTTCAAGGTGATATTACTGGTGATGAGTGCTTGGCCGATATGGTTAAAGCCTACATTAAAGTTGCGTATGACAAACCGGGTGACGTGTATCTCGGAATTGTTCATCGACTAGATCGTCCAGTGAGTGGACTGGTTCTTTTTGCAAGAACTACGAAGGCTCTAAAGAGAATGAATCAAGCGTTTGCTGATCGCGAAGTTCAAAAGACATACTGGGCGGTTGTTGGAAAGCGTCCTTCGGATGAGAACGGACGATTGACTCATTATCTCCGAAAGAATCAGGAAAAGAATAAAAGCAAAGCCTTTGACAAGGAAGTGGCGCACAGCAAGTATTGTGAACTGACCTATAATATGATTGCCGGATCAGATCGATACTGTTTGCTAAAGGTGAATCCAAAAACTGGCCGTCACCATCAAATTCGCGTTCAGTTGGCGCGAATGGGGTGTGTGATTAAAGGTGACTTGAAATACGGAGCATCAAGGTCTAATTCAGATGCGAGCATTCACTTGCATGCCCGAGAGTTGAAGTTTGAGCATCCCGTAAAGAAAACACCAATGAAACTTATGGCTCGAGTTCCAAAGGAAAGTCTGTGGCAGACTTTTGAGGAAATGGGTCACTAAATTCATAGTATGAAACAATTCATATTTCTCCTAATCATCGGCTTCATTGCACTGTCGTGCAATGAAACCCGTCAATCTTCTGATTCTCTTGAGACTGATGAAGTCCTTCTAGAATCTCAGAATTCGGTGGAACCTTCCTTGGTCGGTAATTGGAAAAGAACAAATAATGGGGGCGAGGAAAGGACTTTTGAATTCTGGCAGAAAACAGAGAACGGAAACTCTGGACTTGGCTTTACAATGGTGGGAGAAGACACTGTATTTCAAGAGATTATGAGTATTGTCGTAATAGATGATGCGAAGTATCTGGATGTTCGAGGTGTCAATCCAACGCCCACTCTATTCAAATTGATTGAAGAGTCAGAGGCACATTTCGTTTGCGTTAATGACAGCAATGATTTTCCTAAGAGAATAGAATACCAGATAGAGGAAGATGAGATGACAGCAATTATATCTGCTGGCGATAAAATGGTCGAATTTCAGTTTAAGAGAATCGAGTAGATCTTATCTTAACTCAACTCATACAGGAAAGCCGCAAAGTGGCTTCCAGCGCCTAGCATTACTAGGATGTGCCAAATTGTGTGTGTCCACTTCTTTGATTTCCAGAGATAAAATCCTGCTCCAATCGTGTAGAAGAATCCACCACAGATCAACATGATATCTGCCGTTTTGGAAAGGGATCTGAAAAACATCCATGGATCCAAAAGCATAATGTATCCCATTAAAACATAGATCAACGTTGAAAACACTTTGAATTTGTGCACGAATAGGGCTTTGAAGAAAATGCCAAGGAAAGCCATACCCCATAGACCGTACAGATAATACAGTCCTTCTTGGAAATACATTTTATTCAAGATGAGGGCTGTGTAGGTTCCCGCTATTAAAAAGTAGATACTGATGTGATCTAGTTTTTTAAGCAGAACTTTTCGTTTTGGGTCTCGTGCAGCGTGATAAATTGTAGATGACCCCATCCCAAGAAGAAGCGAAAGGCCATAAACCCAAAGTCCGATATAGCCGATTTCAGTTGCTCCTGGTCCCGCTTTGTACAATAGAACAGGAAATGCGATTAAGGCCATTAAAAAACCAATGCCGTGTGTTACGGCATTGGCTCTTTCTTCTTGTTCGCTGTATTCGATTACAGAAGTTTTAACTTCTTTTTCAATCATAGAAATTCAACATTTCCGGTTGCTACATTGTAAACTGCAGCCGCAATCACGATTTCACCGTTGTCTTCCATTTCCTTTAATACAGGGCTATCTCTTCTAATGTTGGCAACAGTTAAGAGGACATTCGACTCGACAACTTTCTGTACAAATCCGCCATTACTTGAAGTGCGATTTTCGGTTTCATCAGTTACAGAATCAATCGCAGGTTTTAGATTGGCTAACATGCTTGTGATGTTACCCAATTCAACTCCATCACAAGCACCCTTCACTGCTCCACAGCTAGAATGTCCAAGAACAACCACAGCTTTCGCCCCGGCAACTTTACAGGAATATTCAAGACTTCCGAGGATATCGGTATTGCTGAAATTACCAGCTACTCTGGCGTTGAATAGATCGCCAATTCCTTGATCAAAGATTAGTTCAGCAGGAACCCTCGAATCAATACATCCAAGTACTGCCGCAAATGGCCATTGCCCACCACTGGTCTGACTTTGTTGTAGGTTCAAATCTCGAGCGGTCATGTTGCCGTTCAGAAATCTTGTGTTTCCTGCTTTGAGTAATTCAATCGCTTTTGATGGCGATATATCGTTTTGGGATTCTGCGTTAAGTGCGTTCATAGTGAATTTTATAAAGTTGATTTATGGAACGAACACCCGTTTAAAAAGATTGTTCATTCGTTTTTTCAGCGAGCGAAAATATTCAAGAAATGGTGGAAATGAAAAAGCAAATAAAGCTTTTTTACATCGGGCCCATTTTCGTCTTAATCGCTTTTTTACCGTTGCATTTACGGTAACTATTTCCAGTAGCACAAGACTCTAATATTAATGCCGATAAGGCAATTAGAATGGCAAAGGCGGCTATTTTTTTGATGGATTTCATATTAAATGAACGATTTACGATTAAAGAAATTGTTTAGAAACACTCGCCATCCTTATAGTCATCAATTCCGGCACAAATAGCTTGGCAAGAGTTACCATAAGTGACGTTATCACACCCACAAACTGGGTCGTATATGGCAGGACAAATACAACTTGGGTCGGGAACTCCGTCCGGGCATTTCAGACAGCCTACAAGGGATACACTAATTACTAGGCTAAATAATAAATGGGATTTCATGTCAAGGATTTGACTCGGAACGATAATTAAGCCAAATTGGTATAAACTGCTTGCACATCATCGTCTTCCTCAATCTTGTCAAGCATTTTCTCAATGTCTTCCATTTGCTCCTCACTGAATTCCTTGGCGTCAGTGGGGATACGCTGCAAGGTGGCTTTTGAGACTTCTATATTCATGCCCTCCAGTGCCTTGGACATTGACCCGAATTCCTTGAAATCAGCATAAGCGTAGAAGGTTTCTTCGTTCAATTCGATTTCTTCTAATCCATGATCTATCAATTCTAACTCTAGTTCCTCAATATTAAGTTCTCCTTGCGGGAACTCGAATACAGCCTTTCGGTTGAACATGAATTCCAATGAGCCGGTAGGAGCGAGGGAACCGCCAGAGCGGGTTAGGTATACTTTAATGTTGGCAACGGTTCTATTCGGGTTATCTGTTGCTGCCTCCACAAAAACCAATGAACCATGAGGGCCTTTTCCCTCGTAATTAATCTCTGAGAAATTCTCCAAATCTTTTGAAGACGCACGTTTAATCGCTGCTTCAATATTGTCTTTGGGCATGTTTTGCCCTTTTGCATTCTGAATTGCTGTACGAAGGCTCGCATTCATCTCTGGATCTGAACCACCTTCTTTCGCAGCGATGGTTATTGCCTTTGCCAACTTTGGAAATATCCGCGACATTTTGTCCCATCTCTTCTCCTTTGCCGCTCTTCGGTATTCAAATGCTCTTCCCATGACTAATCAATTATACTTTAGTTTCAATTCAAATATCGTTTCCACCAATGTTGGAATACGATCAATGTCCAAATGTGTGTGGCACTATCGCCAGGGTCATTTGACATCAACTTTTTCTTCAATAATTGAATTTCTGATAATTCAAAAATACCCTGTGCCTGAACAAAAGTATCACCGAGCAAATCATTCATTATCAGGTCATTCAATTCGTTTCTGAACCACTTCAAAATCGGTACTTCAAACCCGTGTTTTGGCCGATTAAATAATTCCTCTGGAAGTAAACTTCTGAAGCTTTCTTGAACGATTCTTTTTCTCAAATTATTGTTAATCTTCTGGTCAAACGGTATGCTAAAAGCAAACTCAGCGATTCGATGATCTAAGAAGGGAACACGAACTTCCAATCCATGAGACATGCTCATCAAATCCACCTTAGTCAGCATGTCATTTGGCAGTACTAAATGGAGGTCTGAATACAGAACGTCATCCATTTGATTAATACTTTTACTGGAGTCCGGTAAGTTTCTGAGTATGAGGTCTTTTCGTTCTGAAAAAGATTGGTGGTTAAGGTCGTTTTTCAGCAGTTTTGACGCTTGGTCCTGCGGCAGAAAACTAACCATGAACCAGTACCGTTCTGATGAACTGAGTTTGGCCGAAGTGGCCAATTTGTCAAGCTGTCGGAATAGATTAGTAACCTTAGAATTTCTAGATTTTGGAAGTGCTTTCCATACCGGTGCTAATGCTTTTGCACCTTGAACAGCAAGCCCTCCTTTTCTCAATCTGTACTCTGCGTAATACTTGTTGTACCCACCAAATAATTCGTCTGCTCCGTCACCGGATAAAGCGACCGTAACATGCTTGCGAGTTTGCTGGCAAAGGATATTTACGGCTATGGCAGATGAGTCCGCAAATGGCTCGTCAATGTGATCCAACATGTCGAACAAATTGGCAAACAAATCATCGTTTTTCAATTTGAAAACGGTGTGATCTGTCTTGTACTTTTTGGCAACGAGTTCTGCAAAACTTGTCTCATCGAAATAGGGCTCATCGGCATAACCAATTGAGTAAGTTTTAAGCTGATCCGTATATCTTGATGCTATTGCAACAATTGCCGAAGAATCAATGCCACCACTTAAAAATGCTCCAAGAGGAACGTCAGAAAGCATGCGCATTCTGACTGATTCATCCATCAAGTCCTGAAAGGCTTTGAAAGAAACCGTTTCATCCTTGAATTCTGGATTCGGTTTTCTTTCTACTTCGTAGTACTGATGATTTTCAACCTTGCCTTGGCTGACTTTCAGGTAATGACCTGGTTCCAATCTCCTAATTCCTTTTAGCATTGAATAAGGATGAGGGATGTAGGTCAATTGTAAGTACAGTCTCAGCGTAGTTTGATCCAATTCCCTTTTTATTGGGAACTTGAGAAGACCTTTCAGTTCACTTCCAAAAGCGAGATGGCTTTCGTCTTGATAATAATGAAGCGGTTTAATGCCGATTCGATCCCGAGCAATGAATAGTTCGTCCTTGTCTTTGTCGTAAATGGCAAGGGCAAAAAAGCCATTAAGCTTGTTTAGAAAAGAAGGCCCTTCTTCAATATACATGTGAAGAAGTACCTCCGTATCAGTATTTGAATTGAGCTGAACACCTTTGGAAACAAGCTCTTCGCGATACTTTTTGAAATTGTAGACTTCACCATTGTACACAATGCTGTATCGTCCATCATGTGCGTACATGGGTTGAGTACCTGCATCGCTAACATCCATAATGGAAAGGCGAACGTGGCCAAGGCCAACGTTACCAGTATTTACAAAAGCCTGAGCATCAGGTCCTCGAGAAGAAATTGAATTGGTCGCCTCAGGTAATTGTTGACCCCAATCAGCGCTTTCTGGTGTTAATTTCAGATATCCTACAATGCCACACATCGGCAGCGAATTTACCGATCCATTGGATCAATGCAATTAATGGCGTTCATCAGTGTAAATAATGCTTTCAAACAGCTCATAGCCTGTTCCAAATGTTGTAATTTTGCGGTCAATTTAAAGCGAAAATGAGCCAAGAAAACGCGGTTACAATCCTAGTACCGGTAGATTATTCAGATCAATCAATTATTGCCCTTGATCAGGCTGCGGAGTTATCAAAAGCATTCCATTCCAAGATCCACATTCTAAATGTTATTGCCGGAGATCACTCGATTAGAAAGTTTTTTAGAGACGATGTAAGGGAGGCAGAGATTGAAAAAGGCGTAAAAGCTAAAGTTGGTGCATTGGCAACCGAAATATCTGAAAAGTTTAATGTAGAGGTGACGCACGGTGTTGCTCATGGGAAAATTTACGATCAGATTGTAAATGCTGCGGATGTGCTTGATGCACGGTTTATCGTTATGGGCACAAATGGTTCTGTTGGTTTAAAAGGAAAATTTATTGGGTCAAACGCACTGAGAGTAGTACGAGAATCGAAAGTTCCAGTTATTACCATCAAAGGTAAATCTCATAGAAAAGGATGTAAAAACATAGTTTTGCCTCTTGATTTAACGAAGGAAACCAAAGAAAAAGTTTCGAGGGCCGTTGAATTCGCAAAGATGTTTGGATCAACGATTAGGGTGGTTTCTGTCCTCCTTACAAACGATGAATTCATTGTAAATAGATTGACTCGACAATTGGATCAAGTGAAAAAATTCTTGGTAACCAAAGGAGTTGATTCTACGGCAGAAATAATCAAGGATACAAAGGGCGGTAATTCTCTTTCAGATGGGATTATTGACTATGCCGGAAAAAGCAAAGGAGACCTAATTATGATTATGACTCAACAAGAAGATGATTCAAACGACTATTTCATAGGGTCAACATCTCAGGGAATCATTAATAATTCGGATATTCCGGTCTTAAGTATTATTCCGAGTAAAAAGAAGGATACAAGTGTATTCAACCCGTATTAAAATCAGATTTGTTAACTTAATCTCACTTTAAAACCGATATAGATGAGTCAGGGCTTCAAAATCAACAGAATAGTTTTTCCAACAGATTTTTCTGAAACAGCAAATAAGGCTGAAGATCATGTAGTTAACATGGCAAAAGGTATGGGAAGTAAGCTTACGCTTTTACACGTTTTTGAATCTTCTTCTTATGGAATGTTCGGAAAAAGCAAAGGGACCGATTCTGATGTTTTGGATGCCATTAGAGATAAAGTAAATGGAAAAGCGGCTGATTTGAGCAAGGCGCACGGAATTGAAACGGATGTTGTTTTTGGAACCGGAAGAATCTATGATCAGATCGTAAATGTTGCTCAAGATGTAGATGCCGATCTTATAATGATGGGCACCCACGGTATATCTGGGGTTGCCGAGTTTTTCGCAGGAAGTAATGCGTTTAAAGTGGTTACTCAGAGTCCTTGCCCGGTAATGACTATACAGGAAGCTCGTGATTCTGCTGGATATAAAAACATTGTTTTGCCAATGGACTCAACTAATGAGTCTAGACAAAAAGTGGTACAAGCTATCGCTCTGGCAAAGAAGTATGGAAGCACGCTTCATATTGCTAATCTAATTAGTGATGATGACCCTCAGGTTCGACACGTTTTTGGTATTAAGGAAAAGCAAATTACCGATGTGCTGGATGCAGAGGAGATTCCTTACTCCGTAACAACATTGGTTGGCGATAATCTAGCTACGATGACGATGAATCATGCGGAAAGCAAGAAAGCTGATCTCATCATTATGATGACTGAGCAGGAGTATAACATGACCGGGTTCTTGATGGGGCAGTTTGCTCAGCAGATTGTAAATCATTCTAAGATTCCGGTGATGAGCGTATCACCAGAAGATCACAGTGACGGCTTCCACTTTAGCTAATAATTAATTAGCTTCTTGGATGAAATTGAATTATCGCATCTCGCAGATATTGCTGGTCGAGGTGAGTGTAAATTTCAGTTGTCGTGATTGACTCGTGCCCAAGCATATCCTGAACGGCTCTTAAATCTGCACCTCCATGCACCAAGTGTGTCGCAAAACTGTGTCTTAGTGTATGCGGGCTGATATTCTTTTTTATGCCAGCGTCTGCAGCAGCTTTTTTAATAATGTTGAAAATCATTACTCTTGAAAGGCTTGAACCTCTTGAATTCAAGAAGATGAAATCTTCTGAGCCCTTTTTGACATTTTGATGATTTCGAATTTCAGATTGATAAGTTTTAATCCTTTTTGAAGCCATTCCTCCTAGTGGGACAAGCCGTTCTTTATCGCCCTTTCCAGTTACTCGAATAAATCCTTCTTTGAAATGTATGCAGCTAATTTTGAGGTTGCATAACTCCGAAACCCGAAGACCTGCCCCATATAATGTTTCGATAATCGCTCGGTTTCGTTCACCATTTGGATTGCTCAAATCGATCGACTCAATCATCTTTTCAATCTCCTCGATATTTAATGTTTCAGGAAGCTTTCTTTTGAGTTTTGGTGTTTCCAGAAGTTCCGCTGGATCTAGGATGATTAAATCCTCCAATAAAAGGTATTTGAAAAAACCTCTAATGCTTGAAACCACACGCGATTGTGAGGACGGACTAATTCCAATCTCAGCCAAACTTCGAATGTATCCTCTTAATTGTGGCGCTTTCGCGTTTTGGGGAGTGGCATCATCACCGATAAAGTCTGCCAAAGAATTAATGTCACGAGTATAAGCCTCAATAGTGTTGGCAGATAGGGACCTTTCCAATCGGATATGATTTCTAAAACCGTCTATAGCTCCTTGCCAATGCATGGCGGAAGTTATACTTTGCAGGCCATACAACGCCAAAATGAGTCGTCAATTTCTTATCATCAACGGTCCAAACCTAAACCTACTTGGAAAGCGAGAGCCAGAGGTTTACGGGAATCAAGATCTTGATTCAGCCATGGCTGAAATCAAAAGCCAGTTCGAAGATTTGGATATCGATCACGTTCAAAGTAACTGGGAGGGAGGAATTATTGATGCGTTGCAAGATGCTGACGGTAGGTATGCCGGTGTGGTGATAAACGCAGGTGGTTTTACGCATACTTCAGTGGCTATTCGAGATGCAATTAGCTCAATTAACGTTCCCGTAACCGAAGTCCACATTTCAAACTTGGCGCAACGAGAAGATTTTAGACAAACCTCAATAATAGCAGCTGCCTGTATTGGTTCAATTAATGGCTTTGGCATAGATTCTTACCGACTGGGTATAGAAGCTTTGCTTGCAGCTATCAAGTAAGGTCTTTAAACGTTTTTCGCTTTTTCACGAAGTAAGACCAGACTACACTAGATTGAGAAATTATCGGTAGTTCTGGATAATTTCCATTCCGTTTTCGGGTCCATTGAAAAATTTTGAAATAGAAATTAAAGTGTGCTCTAACTATTGCCCAGGTATGTTTTGGTTGACCACCCACAAGGAATTTTAATCCTGCAATGCCGTCCAAAATCAATCGTACTGGGATCAACCAAATTAGTTTACTGATTTTAGAATTCTTGGTTATCATCGCTAACCCGTTGGTGAAATTGAGGTAGGTTTTCTTAGGGTTTAGAACTGTGAGCGTACCTCCGCCAACATGATAGATTTTACTATCCGGCTGCACCCAGATGGAATACCCTGCCCTTTGTAATCTCCAGCATAAATCGATTTCTTCCATGTGAGCGAAGAAATCAGAATCTAACCCACCTACCTCAAAGTAGGACGATTTCTTAATTGCTAAGCAGGTTCCAGTAGCCCAGAATATTGGAATAGAATCGTTGTATTGGCCATTGTCTACCTCCGTGTGATCGAACATCCGTCCTCGACAATATGGATAGCCCAAACTATCAATCATTCCACCTGATGCACCCGCATATTCGAACTTGTTCTTTTCAGAATAAGAAAGGATTTTAGGCTGACAAGCAGCTGTTTCGGGCGAATTGGAAAGTCGTTGAATCAGTGGTTCTAACCATCCTTCTGTAACCTCAACATCCGAGTTAAGAAGAACCACATATTCCTCCTCTACGCTCTGTAAAGCTTGATTATAGCCTTCAGCAAACCCAAGGTTCGCACCATTTTCAATCACCTTAACAGTAGGAAATTTCAACTGAATCATGGAAACCGATTCATCGGAACTTCCGTTATCGGCAACGTAAACAGTGGCAGATTCTGGAGTGTGTTTAACTACCGATGGTAGAAACTTCTTGAGTAAATCAAACCCATTCCAGTTTAATATGACAACGGCAGAATTCAAGTTGGCGAAGGTGTGCAATACGCACTTAAGCGCAAAACCAATCTTTCTTAATATGGATTGTCAAAGCGTTCAGATGCTTTTCCTCCATGATAATCGAACGTGTCTTCCTGATCAACGTCTCGGTAAATCTGCGTTCGCTGGTGCAATTCAAGTTTCCATCTGGGATTATTTAATTCTCCCTCACCTGTGCTGTGCAAAAGGTTGAAATCTTGCAAGCCTTGCTCCATTCGCGCAAAAACAAACTTGACGTTATTCTGAGAAATCACATTTGTGGTTTCTACGTGGTAATAGTGCCAAATTTCATAAGGGTAGGATGCAGGTTCGTAATAATTTTTTGAAATACTATTCGGAGCCCCATACTGAAGGTACACCCGACCACGGTTCGTATGACAACCATGATTGCGCTTGTTTCCATACTCCACCTGCACTTGATCCAATGCTTTCTTATATTTCATCCATTCCTCCTCTGGATTAGTAGGATTTCTTCTGTTCCAAAAGCCGTACATGAATTTTTGCATTTGCTCCAAGTCGTTGTAGTTCAATGATTTTTCAATCATAGACTCCTCTCGAGGGTCGGATATTGGATAGTAACACCTTAAGTAAGTTTCCAGTTTTTTAGGATCACCAAATTGAAGCGTGAAATTTGCAGTTAGATATTCTTCAGAGTTATCATTTGTGTTGAAGATGTCATTACTTCGTTGAAACGGAAATTCTCTACTATCGAGTTTCTTGTTATCGCGATCCTTTAAATCAACCACCAAAATGTAATTTCCACTGGTAAGGTCAGCAATTGGAAAGGAGTGTAAAACACTCCCAACTGATAGAGCGTCTCGCTTAAAATATTTCCGCAGGCTGTTTACTGCCATTCTTGAATAAGAGTCTACAACATATGCGTCAACTACATATTGCTGCTGTTTTGATTGATCGGATTTATTCGGATAGAATTCCATGTAAAATGTCAAATCACTCATTGTTTGAGGATAGAAGTCTGAAGCATAAGGGAAAAGGTCGTACCCAACCTTGGTGTACATGTTCGGGCTTTCATTCTTAATCATTCCGCCTACAATTTGAAGATCGGACATGTAGGTATTGCTAGAATTAGAGATTTTAATCTGCTGCTCGATTATAGCTGGAAGCGCAAATTGATCTGCAGCGTCTTTCAATGATATGGTGAAATCATACATCCCATTTTTTAATGGAATGCGCTGTATATCCACAAAGTCTGGCAAACTTGAGGTTGAGTCAAGGATTGAAGGACTATAAACCCTGTAGCTGTCCTTGTATACTTCTTTTCCAAGTTTAACAATCGAAATCTCAATTAAAACTTCACCATGAAAGCCCCCGTCATCTGCTGAAATCGGTTCTAAACTACTGCCATTAAAATTGAGGTACGTTTCTAAATAAGCCCCATTGTCAGGGTCAGCAAACCTCGAAAAGGAGAGCAAGGCTTTCACGTTTCCAGCAGTTAAGTCCCCAATGGAAAGTGAGGATAGAATGACGATAATTGATAGAAAACGCATGATTTTCAGATTAACAGGTAAAGGTACCACATACCCAACATTCACGACATCAAACTAATGACACAATCTGCTAAATTTTAACGCTTCTTCGGTAGAAAATTATTTTACATTTGCCGCCTCGGAGAGATGGCAGAGTGGTCGATTGCGGTAGTCTTGAAAACTACTGAGGGTTACACCTCCGGGGGTTCGAATCCCTCTCTCTCCGCAACTAAAAGCATCGGTTAATCCCGATGCTTTTTTGGTTTTAATCATGAGCTTAGAAAAATCAACATTAGTCTTAGGGGCCAGCTTAAAGCCTGATAGGTATTCTTATCGGGCGGTTATGAGCCTTCGTAATAAGTCGATTAAGACTTTTGCGTTTGGTCTACGGACTGGCGATATTGGGGATGTGGCCGTCTTTACTTCATTTCCTTTAGAAGTGGAAATTCATACAGTTACCATGTATGTTGGGGCTGCAAGACAGCCTCAGTATTATGAAGACATTCTTGGATTGATGCCAGAAAGAGTGATTTTTAATCCGGGTGCAGAGAATCCCGACTTTTCCAAATTGCTCATAGAAAATGGAATTGAGCCAGTAGAAGCATGCACATTGGTTATGCTCTCAATTGGGAATTACTGATTAATTGGCTTTACCGAGTAGCCTTCGGATTTAAGCAATTCTAATACACCGTCTTTACCCGGTAAGTGGAGTGCTCCAACTGCAAAAAAGACTGTTCCAGTTTCCATTTGACGCTTCATTCTAGGAATCCAATTCTTGTTTCGTACCGTACGTAATTGGAAATCAGCAGTTGTATTGGGGTCTTCCTGAGACATAATTAAAAGTGAATCTAGGTCACCAGATTCGTACACGCTTAACATGTCCAAATAATCCTCAAGCAAATTGCTATTCAAATCATCTAACCAGCTTAACTGCGTTTTCATAGGAATGCTATCGATGAAACCAATTTGGTTGTAGACTGATTCCAACGAGCCTTTTTCCTTTTCGTATTCGGTGGCTTTTTTGTGGACCCACAAATCGTAAGCTTCTACTGGTCCAATCAACTCTGTTAGGAGGATTGTCGACATGAACATGGGCTTTAGATTGAAATATTGATTCTGAAGTCGAGATTCTTCAAAGCCCAACGTATCTATCAAAACTCGCTTAAGCCGGTCCATCTTGTCTTTTGGCAAATAATCTTCCAAATTTGTTTTGTTTTCAAAAACCATGGAAGTGGCTAAATCAAAACGCTCTTCAAGAAAGAGATCAAGGCCAATTTCGGTCACAACCAAATCCGAAATCTTAATCAGGCTATCAAGTGTATTGCTTGGTTTAAATCGGTCTTTTGGAATTACATGCATCGTTCCAAAAACATAACCCGTTTGCTTTTTTTGAGGATGATCTATTTTCCAAAGGAGACTATTCTGCGCTTGGGTTTTATCGGGTTTCGACCAACCAACCAGTATTAAAAGAAGGAACAAAGTTGACTTCAATTTCATGCCTGATCATTAATAGCCTGGATGATGATATCGCAAGCATTTTCCAGCTCATTCATAGTTATTGTCAACGGAGGCGCAATGCGCATGGCTGAATCACAGAAAAGGAACCAATCGGTTACCACGCCTAATTCAATTGCTCGATCAATTACACTTTGAAGAAACTTTGCCGACTTGAACTGTGCTGCTAGCAACAATCCAGTTCCCCTGATTTCAAGGATTTCGGCATGTTGAAGTTTTTGCCTGATCAGGGTTTCTTTAGATGGGACTTCATCCATCAATTTACTTTCTACCAAGAATTTAAGTGCAGCATTTGCAGCAACACAGCATATTGGATTGCCACCAAAAGTTGTGATATGGCCTAAAACTGGGTCTTCGGCAAAGCAGCTCATAATTTCTGTTGAAGAAATAAATGCACCAAGTGGCAACCCGCCTCCCAGGGCTTTTGATGTCAGAAGAACATCAGGAACAACATCGATTAACTGAAAATTGAACAACGGACCGGTACGACCAATTCCAGTTTGAATTTCGTCAAAAACCAATAGTGCACCTACTTCTTTACAGCGTTGTGACGCTGCCATTAAATACTCTTTTGTTAAAATGTTGATTCCCGCTTCACCTTGAATTGGCTCCATGAAAACTGCGGCCGTATTCTCATCAATGAAACTCAGGTCGTCAATTGAATTGGCCTCAATTTGAGAGATACCTGGTAATAATGGCCGGAAGGGAGCCTTAAAATATTCGTCTCCCATTACGCTGAGCGCACCATGAGAACTACCGTGATAAGCCTTATTTAAGGAGAGGATATTTTGCCGACCTGTAAATCTTTTGGCTAATTTCATGGCACCTTCCACGGCTTCGCTACCTGAATTAACGAAATACACCGAATCAAGTCCTTTTGGAAGGAGGGAGGTGAGGTATTCCGCAAACTCAACTTGCGTTGGAAGCATCATCTCTCCATAGACCATTACATGAGCATTCTTCTCAAGCTGATCAACAATGGCATGTTTTACAACTGAGTTGCCGTGGCCGATGTTACTTACCGATATCCCAGAAATAAGATCGATGTACTTTTTCCCGTTGGGATCGAATAGATAAACTCCATCTGCTCGTTCTACTTCCAGTCCTAATGGTTCCAAACTAGTTGGAGACAAGACTCGTTTTGCTCTTTGTGTAAGTGAATTCATGGCATAAAAAAAGGGGAAGCAATTGCTTCCCCTCAAACTTAAATGAAATCGTGATTAGTTGACCTTTCCGGTCAAATTCACTTTAAATGAAATGTCATTGTTGATGGCTTTATCTCCCAGATTGTCGAAGAATGAATCTGAACCATACTTAACGTCAAATTTAGTACGGTCTACAGTTACATCGGCCGAAGCATTGAAAACGCCATCCTTGCTAGAAAGGGTAACCTCTAATTTTACAGGCTGTGTTATGCCTTTAATCGTAAGATTTCCAGAAGCATGCATATGATCACCATGAAGCTCACCTTTTGTGATTTTCAGTTCAGCTGTTTGATGCTTTTCAACACTAAAGAAATCTTCAGACTTAAGGTGACCTTCTAATTTCCCTTTCATTCCACCTGAAAGATCTGTATTGGCGATTGTGGTCATGTCAAGAACAAAAGAACCGCCACTTAATACCTCACCTGAAAGAGTGAATTCTCCACTTTTTATCGCTACCGTACCGGTATGTGAACCTCCGGTAATTTTTGATCCTGTCCAAACTACGGTACTCGCATTTTGATCAACTGTGTAGGTTACGTCCTTTACAGGGTTTGTTCCGAATGCCGTTGACGCCAATAGCAATGCAACGAAGATTGAGGATATTGATTTTTTCATTGTTTAATTATTTAGGTTTTGAAATTGATTTTTGGTGATAATATTATTATTCTGAAATGATTAGCCTTTCAAGTATTGGACCATTTAAACCGGTTGCATGTAAATAGTAAATGCCGCTTGCTAGGTTATTAGATGTTGCAACAACGAAATTAGACTTTGGTTTATATTCTTGCAATAATTTTCCATAAGCATCTAAGAGTTGAATGTTTTGAATCTCATCAGAACAGGTGATTTTGAACTCACCGTTGGTCGGATTTGGCGAGATTAAAAGTTCGCTCTTAGAACTAGATTGTGTTTCAATCCCAACGTTGATGACATTTCGGGTGGCAGATCTCCAAATTCCGCGTCCGTATGTTGCGGCAACTAGTTGGCTGTGATCATCTTGAATTTCTAATTCATTAACTATAACGTTTGGCAGCCCAGTCATATATTGTTCCCATAAGTCAAGTGATTCATCGATGTAATAAACACCGACATCCGTTCCTATATACACACCACCTGTACTGCTCTTTTCAATAGTGATACAATTAACAGGGAGCGCTGGTAGATTCAAGCTCATATTTTCCCAGGTAGTACCTCCATCAATGGTTCTATACACCTGTTTGCCTTCACTATAACTTGAATAGGTAATCCAAATCTTATTAGAATCATACGGGTCAATTGCAAAGCTTGACATATTATTTGTTGGGGCTGATCCAGATATATTATTCCAAGTTGCAAGGTTGGTTGTTCTCCAAAGCCGCAGATTTGTATTTGCCAAAACAATTTCTGGGTCGCTGTAGTGCACTTT
>JBLFWJ010000036.1:0-21655 GCA_047611425.1 Bacteroidia bacterium
AAACTCGTTCTAAATTCAAATAGTGAGACGCTTCCTTCGTCAGCGAAGCAAGCAGCAAGGTTCGAGATCTTCGTTTGTTTCCCTGAGGAACGAAGGGTCTCCATTCTGAATCAAAAGGTTACGGCAGCACTAAATTTCTTATGCTGGCAACTTTACTGACTAGCATTTTATATTTAAAGCAATAAAAAAAGGTCAGCTAAACTAGCTGACCTTTTGTGACCCGACTGGGGCTCGAACCCAGGACCCTAACATTAAAAGTGTTATGCTCTACCAGCTGAGCTATCGAGTCGTTCCCTTTTTTTAAGGAGGCGCAAATATATATCCTTGTTAAATAAATGGCAACAGAAAAATGAAGGAATTTTCGACTTAAATTTTTCCGTCAAAAGTCAAGACTAATCTTCCAATTTTAAGGTGTGTCCCATCTTGGTTTTCTTGGTTTCCAAGTAGTTACGATTGTGATCATTACTCTTTACTTCGATGGCCACATTTTCCACAATCTCCAATCCGTATCCCATCAATCCGGTTCGCTTCTTTGGATTGTTGCTCATAAGCTTCATTTTCGACACCCCAAGGTCGCGAAGTATCTGTGCTCCGATGCCATAATCGCGCTCATCCATCTTAAACCCAAGTGCAAGATTGGCTTCCACCGTATCCATACCTTGCTCTTGAAGTTCGTAAGCCTTTAGCTTATTCAGAAGACCAATACCTCTACCTTCTTGGTTCATGTAAACTATAACTCCTTTTCCTTCCTTCTCCACCATTTCCATAGCGGCATGCAATTGAGCTCCACAATCGCAACGACACGAGCCGAAAATATCACCAGTAACGCAGCTTGAGTGAACCCGAGTTAAAACAGCCTCACCTTCCTCCCATTCTCCTTTTACAAGCGCCAAATGATCCTGATCATTTGTGGTTTGTCTGTAGGCAACGAGTTTAAAATCGCCCCATTCAGTTGGCATGTTCACGTCAATCTGACGTTCAATCAGGCTTTCGTTCTTTACCCGGTACTCAATCAAATCCTTAATCGATACCAATTTCAGGTCGAATTTTTCAGCAATCAACTTTAACTCCGGTAATCGAGCCATTGTACCATCCTCATTCAAAATCTCCACCAACACACCAGCAGGTTCAAAACCAGCTAAACGCGCTAGGTCGATAGCAGCCTCGGTATGTCCACTTCTTCTCAGTACGCCTCCTTTTCTCGCTTTAAGCGGGAAAATATGACCTGGTCTACCCAAATCATCCGCCTTCGTATCAGGGTTAATCAACGCCTGAACGGTTTTTGATCTATCGCTAGTAGAAATCCCAGTTGTGCAACCGTTACCCCGTAAATCAACTGAAACCGTAAATGGCGTTTCGTGCAAAACTGTATTCTTACCCACCATCAAATCCAGACCAAGTTCCTCGCATCTTTCATCAACTAAAGGCGCACAGATTAGGCCACGACCATGAGTAGCCATGAAATTAATCACATCAGGAGTCACATTTCGCGCGGCAGTAATGAAGTCGCCTTCATTCTCTCGATCCTCATCATCTACAACAATAATGACTTTACCCTCACGGATATCGTTAATCGCCTCCTCAATTGTATCGAGTATAATATTCTCGCTCATTCTTGATTTAATTGGTTTTGCAAAGGTACGCCTTTACCTCTCCTAATACTATATACCGGAGGCAAACGACACTTTTCCGGCAGACGCAATTGCTATCGGACGCCCGGTCACTTCAACACCCAGAACAGGCGAGTTGTTCGACAGGGATCGGTTTAGTTCCTTCGAGAAAGTCCAAGCTTCATCTGGGCAGAAAAACGTTAGGTCTGCCTTACCCGATTCCGTCACCTGTGGAGTTTCTTGACCAAGTACCTTTCGTGGACCACTAGTAAGGCCAGTAACTATAGACTCAATTGAAAGCTTTGATGATCTGGCCATTGAAAAAGAGGTCTGCAAATTAATCATGCCGTATTCCGCGTGTCCAAATTCCAACACTTTGGCCTCATAATCTTGAGGCGTATGATCTGAAACAATTGAAGTTATCAGTCCATCAGCAATAGCATCAATCAAAGCATCTTGATCAGCCTTACTTCTTAATGGATGATCAGTCTTGAGGTTTGAGTCCAGCTCCAATAAGTCTTCATCAGTGTATTTCAGATGATAGGATGACGTGCCAGCCGAGACATTTATTCCCTTGGCTTGAGCATTTTTAATAAGCTCTACTGAACCTTTGCTACTGATCATTGGAAAATAAACAGCAGAACCGCTGTATTCGCTAAGCTGAATATCTCGTGCAACAGCAAGCTCCTCTGCCAACGCTGGAACACCTTTAATACCGCTTATTGTGCTGGTGACTCCTTCGTTCATGTAACCTGTTCCAGCAATACTAGCATCCTTAGGAAAAGACCACAGGCTCACACCCGCTCCTTTTGCATATTGCATCGCAATCCGCATAAGATCAGCATTGGCGATATGCTTTTTCGCATCACAAAAGGCAACCGCTCCATTGCTTGCCATGTCAAAGAGTTCGGCCAATTTTTGTTGCTTCAAGCCTTTACTGATTGATCCTATTGGCAAAAGTGAAACTTGATGCTGCTCTGACCTGCGCAAGAGATCATTAACCTGTGCCGCTCCATCAATCGGTGGATTCGTGTCAGGCATAACAGCTACGGCCGTGAAGCCACCGCTTGCAGCTGCATCCAATCCTGACTTCAATGTTTCCTTGTACTCTTGACCAGGGTCCATAAAGTTGGACAAGAGATCAACCCAACCTGTCGACACACACAATCCTTCTCGTTCTACAACTGTCGCATTCTCTACGGAAAGACCTAATCCGATCTTTTCAATAATTCCGTTTGCAATTAGAATATCAACCGTTTTCCCGTTTAAATCAGATTCCGGTTGAACAACTTTTACGTTTTTGAACAAATGGCTCATCAGAGAATTCTTAAGAGGAGTATTTCGATGGCGAGGCAAGCTAGAGCAAGGATCAGAAACAGCTTCCAAAGCCGTTTGCCCTCATGCATTTCTTTTATTGTTGATGATAGATTGGCACTGGCTCCGTCAACAAGTTGAACATTGCTCAAGCCTAAATCTGCAATTTGAGTTTCAATCTCCTCCACCGTGTAACTCGATACATCGCTCTCAATCCTATTGAAGTTATAGCTCACCATTTGAAGCGTGTCCAAGCCATTCATCACCATGTATTGTCCGGCTTCGGTTATCTGTCCATACGTATTCAACTTGAGGCCATTAGAAGTACGCAGCACTTCCGGAATGATTGAAACATTAGAATTAAGTGCTTTCAATTCCAGTACATCGCTTTTCTCCACATCTCCATAAAGATCAATCTGATCCTCATTTCCAAGAACTTGATACGGTGCCGAACTTGGTTGGCTATTCAAAGCTAAATTGTAAAGTGTAGGAACAACAATCGCATGCTGTGCTAGTTGACTCGCTTCTGCTTCCAGTGAGCTGGTCAACACGTACATTGAGCCTTTGGCTTTGGATGAACTGATCAACAGTGGATCTCCGCCTTCTAGTCGCATTAAAACACTTGCATCACTTCGCGTAGGAATGCTCAATGAAAAATGGCTGTTGACCATTGGCAAGTCTATTCGACCTTTCCACTCCATAAATACATTCTTAAAAATCTCAGATTCCAAATTCAAGCTTCCAACTTTGGTAGCGGATGTGTCAACTCCAGTAAACTGAGCTCCTGATGTTGCCAACAATAACTCGTTGTAGTCTTCAGGTTTCGCATCCAACGTTGGAATCAACAAAACACTTGAACCGTTATTCATTACCGACAACACTTCTTGAATGAGTCCACTGTTCAAGCTTTTCACTCCATTTAGTACGATTAGATCGTAAGTTGGAAATGCGGAGTGGTCAATCCGATCTGACTCCATTGTATTAAAGGTGAAATCAGGATCATTGCTGAATAAGTTGGCTAATGTGTTCGTAGCATTTTCCCCGTCAATAGACAAGACACGGATGTTCGAAGCCAATCGGTATGAGAAATAATAGTTGTCGTCATAGGAGATAGGATGATCGGTAATTACCAACTCACCAACATGAAAACCCCTTTTTGTCGTTCTGAATCCAAGCTGAACAAGTTCGTAACTGTTTGGCTCCACTGAAACATTTGCCAGGGAACGTTGCGCTCCATCGACCATCAATCTAACCGGAACATCAGCCTTGCGTTGATCACCTGAGTTTCGTACCCGCACATTCAACAGATCTGGCTGTTCCCACTGCCTTACAGGAGATTCGAACCACAAACTATCTATGTAAAGATTGCCCTCGTTGTTTGCCTGAAGTGGAATTATGTTGATCTGATCGCTTGAGTCTGAAGCAATGTTTTCGAGGTCCGAACTTACCTTTTGAAGATCTGAGATCAAATAGATATCATTGAGTTGACCATCTTCTTCTGATCTATCTCCCACACGCTTAATTACTTGAGAAAACTCACGTACGTACGATGAGAATCCAGTCTTGCTAACCTCTTCATCAAACTCGCTGGTGGTCATTCCGCGACCTTGAGCCGCATCCATTTCATTGGTAAAGAATCTTATCTCGCCTGCGTTGGAATATGCTTTGGCCACTTCTGAAGCAATCTGCTTTCCATTTTCCAATAAATCGCCATTCTCGCCCTCAGAGTCCATGCTGAACGAGTTGTCTAAATAGACGGAGACTTTTCTTTGATTTGGATTGAAAACTCCGTTTCCTGTTGGAATTACGGGCTGCGCAAAGGCCATCACAAGAAATGCAATGGCGAGTAATCTGAACAATAAAACCAACAGGTGTTTAAGCTGGTTTCGTTGCCTGGTCTGCAGTTCAATGTCCTTTAGAAAGCGGACATCGCTGAAATAAACCTTCTTAAAACGCTTAAAATTGAAAAGATGAACAACGATAGGAATGGAGAGGGCCAACAGTGCAAAAAGAAACCCTGGATAAATGAAGCTCATCAAAGCACAAAAGTAATATTAATGGAGTGTCGAAAGGACATAATCATACTGGAATAATCAGATTGATACAACTCGTTCATTCGTAAAATATTTCATTGAAATCATGATGGGTATTCAACTCGTACATGGTATGCGTTCATCAGCTTCTTCTTAAATATTCCTTTGATCACCGTAATATCTCGAAAGGTGATATCCGCATTATTGAATTGGCCTTCTTTCATCTGATTATCGATGATGGCACCAATCAAATTCTCAATATTCTCTTCGGTGTATTCTTTCAAACTACGAGAGGCTGCCTCTACGGAATCAGCCATCATTAGCACCGCCATTTCTTTTGTGAACGGCTTTGGGCCAGGATAGCTGAAATGCTCTTTATCCAATT
This sequence comes from Bacteroidia bacterium, assembly GCA_047611425.1. Taxonomy (GTDB): domain Bacteria; phylum Bacteroidota; class Bacteroidia; order UBA10329; family UBA10329; genus JBLFWJ01. Next base: position 5,343 of record JBLFWJ010000036.1, read on the forward strand.
CTCCCTCCGGAAAATCTCTTAAATATGAACGATAGAAATATTGTACGGTCGTTGTTCCATGGTGCGTTCTTATAAAGTCGATAATCTGCTCCGGAAGGCCGATTGCTTTCGCCCGCTCCACCCCTTTTCGAACATGACCTATTATGATTTTAGCGCTTTCTTCGAAAGACAAGTCATCATGAGGATTTACACCAGTCACTTGATTCTCGATGAAAAACATTGGTGCATGAAGCTTCCCAATATCGTGATACAATGCTCCGGTTCGGACAAGCAAAGCGTTTCCACCGATTTCATAAACGGCACTCTCGGCCAAGTTTGCCACTTGCAATGAATGCTGAAAGGTACCAGGAGCTTCGGTCGCCAATTCTCGAAGTAGAACATGATTGGTATTCGATAGCTCGAGCATCGTTACGTCCGAAACCATTCCAAACATCTTCTCAAATATGTAGATGAGTGGGTATGCGAAAAGAGTCAACCCAACGCTGCCAGCAAACCAAATAAACATGCGAGCATCAACTTCTTGTATGCTTCCTTCCTGCATAATCGCCATACTGAAGTAGCATAAACTGTACGTTCCCATTACAATGACCATGCTTTTGAAAAGCTGGCCACGACTTGAAAGGTTGATCAACGTAAAGAGAACGATGATTCCAGCGATCAGCTGCAAAAACAAGAATTCGTAACCATTAGGTACTTCATATCCAACGATGATCAGTGAAATCAAATACGTGAAGAGTGCAATCCGACTATCGAAGAAGTTGCGAATAATTACGGGCAACAGACAGAACGGAATTACATAAACATTCAATGACGGAAACTTTCGGATAATGCTCACCCCCAGAACCAACATCAGAATCATGATCAAAATGAACATGACGTTGCTATTGTTAGCCGCTAGATTAGCTCGATACTTCACCAGAAATAGAAACAGACTGACCAAACAAACGGAGACCAAAATGAGCTGACCGAGAATTAGCAGCAGGTAACTTTCCTTGGAACCAAGCTGCTTTTCGGTTTCCTGTCGCAATGATTCAAGGATCTGATAACGGTCATCATCCACCAAATCGCCACGTTTAATAATGGACTGAGCCTGTGCGATCATACCTCTGGTAGTGGACACCTCACTCATTTCCTGCGCACCTAAACGTTGTGTTGTTTCCTTATCGTAGCTAACGTTTTGCTCGAGTAATTCAGTGAGCGTTCCGATTAGAATGTCCTTTTCTAATTGATCTTCATCCCCAAGTCTGGCTTGCAAAAACTCGTACGCTGAATTGACCGAATGCAAATCATTTACATCGATTTCAGTGGCATTGTTCCCATTCAGAAGAAAGAGTTTCTGATCCTCCCCCATGTTGTCAATGGCCTGATGACGCTGGAGAATCCCTTTTCTAAACAGCTCACCAAGTAATCGTTGGGCAATCTCTAAATGCTGGTTATACTTTTTACGATGCCTGGTCTTGCTCGTATCAAGATCCATTTGATCATAAAGCTGTTCGGCCAACTCGGCATTCTTCTCCTTTATTATGGAGCGATCAATTGACACGTAAATCCCTGCCTTATCATCAACCAATTTGCGTTGAAGCTCAACTTCCTCAAAAGGTTTGTTGATGGCGAAGTCGAAAGGAGCGATTAGATCCTCGTGCATCCAAGGTTTACCCTTCTGATACTCGTATTTGAACTTTCCTTCTTTCGGAAGCATCCAAACAATCAATAATCCTGCAACCACAAAAAGCAAAGCTCTTTGTACAGGTTCATGTCGATTGCGCAGAAAATTCAATAACCGTTTCAAATCGGATCAAAGGTAAGTTTTGTACATGTTGATTTTCTTGAATAACACAAACCGAACAAATGAATAATTCTTGGGTGAAATCCTTGGAAAAAACGGGGTCGATCATTCTCCATTCCACCCCTCAACAGTTACCTTCGCGCAAAATTTAAATTACAAGGAAATGAAAGAAGTGGTGATCGTATCGGCTGTTAGAACGCCATTAGGTAGTTTCAACGGCATTTTCTCTACCATACCTGCAACCAAGCTGGGAGCAACAGCAATTAAGGGAGCCCTTGAGGCCGCCTCTGTGGATGCAAAAGAAGTGAATGAAGTATTTATGGGTTGCGTAATGCAAGCCGGTGTTGGTCAAGCGCCAGCACGTCAAGCGTCAATTTTTGCTGGAATCGGAGATAACGTTCCAGCCACAACCGTAAATAAAGTTTGTGCTTCAGGAATGAAGTCGATCATGTTGGGAGCCCAAAGCATCATGCTTGGTGACAACGATGTGGTTGTAGCCGGTGGCATGGAAAACATGAGCATGGTTCCGCATTATTTACCGGGATCAAGAACTGGCAAGAAGTACGGCAACATCACTATGATTGACGGATTGGCGGTGGACGGTCTAACGGACGTTTACAACAATTATCCAATGGGAAATGCTGCTGAGCTTTGTGCCAGCGAGTGTAATATCTCTCGTGAGGATCAGGACACATTTGCAATTGAGAGCTACAGAAGATCATCTGCAGCATGGGAAGCAGGTGCTTTCAACAATGAGATTGTACCAGTTGAAGTTCCACAAAGAAGAGGTGATGCTTTGGTTGTTGCTGAGGATCAGGAATACAAGAATGTGAAGATTGAGAAGATTCCAGCGTTACGTCCAGCATTCACTAAGGATGGTACAGTTACCGCAGCCAACGCCTCAACAATGAATGATGGTGCAGCTGCTGTTGTTTTGATGAGTGCTGAAAAAGCTGCTGAGCTTGGTCTTACACCACTTGCTAAGATTGTAAGCTTTGCTGATGCAGCACAAGCACCAGAATGGTTCACAACTGCTCCTTCTCTTGCTTTACCAAAAGCGATGGACAAAGCAGGTTGGAGTTTTGATGATGTGGATTTATTCGAAATCAACGAAGCATTTTCGGTTGTGGCATTGGCCAATAATCAGAAAATGGGATTAGATGCTTCTAAGGTGAATGTGAACGGTGGTGCTGTTTCATTGGGCCATCCACTTGGATGTTCTGGCGCAAGAATCATCGTTACATTGGTTCACGCGTTGAAGAATAGAGGATTGAAAAAAGGTGCTTCTGGAATTTGCAACGGAGGTGGTGGTGCTTCTGCCCTCACTCTTGAAATGATCTGATAAATGGCCGAATTCGGAATAGCCGCCTTAAGCGTTGTGCCCTGCCGGGCCGAAGCTTCCGATGCCAGTGAAATGGTATCGCAGCTGCTATTCGGAGAAACTTTTGAGATTCTGAAAAAGAAAGAAAACTGGTCGCAGATCAGGAACTCTTTAGACGGATACGAAAGCTGGGTTGACCCAAAACAATACTGTGAGATTGACGCCAATGCCTATGAAGCATTGAGCAAATTGCCCCACACATGCGCTAGCGATCTTGTTCAATTGATCAAGGATGATGAAGGTGATATGATTCCTATTGTAGCCGGAAGTACGCTTCCCAACTACAAAAAAGGAAGCATTGCTTTTGCCGACAAGCATTATGAATTTGATGGCGAGTTGTGCCACCCTGAACAAGGTGATCTAAGAACCAAAATCAGGGAACACTCCCTTACATTCCGGAATGCTCCTTATTTATGGGGAGGCCGATCTTCTTTTGGGATAGATTGCTCAGGACTAACACAGGTGGTTTTCAAGATGGTGGGGATTGCCATTCCTCGAGATTCATCACAGCAATCGGAACAAGGAACAACGCTCAGTTTTGTGGAAGAAGCTGATATTGGAGATTTAGCTTTCTTCGATAATGACGAAGGCAAGATTATTCATGTGGGAATCATCATTGCGCCAAGTACCATCATCCATGCCTCTGGTAAAGTTCGAATCGACAAGCTCGATCATCAGGGGATCTACAACGTAGATACCAAGCGATACACGCATAAACTCAGATTGCTAAGGCGGTTGGATGAGTTGATGTAAGTGCTTATTAGTACTTTGATTACCAGCCAAGCAATGACCTCCAACACTAAAGACAAATCAGGTTCTGGCTTCAGAACAAACGACCGAGCCCATCACGCGCTTGGTGGTGTACTCTTCGGGCTTTGCTTTCCCGTCATTTCCACTTTCTTCGATATGGCCGTTCAAGGCATCGAAGTGAATTGGGCAAATATCGTTGCAACGCAAGTCAATCAGCCGCTTCATTGGGTAATCGACAGCGCTCCATTATTCCTCGGATTATTCGCGTACTGGATCGGAGTAAGACAAGAAAAACTGAAGGTTGCCAACAAGAAGGTGATGGACATTTTATACAACACGCTTCCTTGGCAAATTGCCGATGAAATACTGGAACATGGCGTTTCCAAACCTCGGTATTACGAGCACGTAACGGTTCTATTTGTAGACATCAAGGGATTCACACAAATGGCAACTGAATCGAGCCCGAAACAATTAGTAGAAGAATTGGATCAATATTTCAGTCTATTCGATCAAATTGTTGGCCTTTACGGAGTGGAAAAAATCAAGACTATTGGCGATGCGTTTATGGCGGCCGGTGGCCTTCCTGATCCAACCAGAACCAATACTTCGGAGGTCGTTAGATCTGCAATTGAAATTCGTGATAAGACACTCGAATTGAATAATGAGCGAGCCAAAAAAGGTAAGCGAACATTTGACATTAGAATTGGGATTCACTCTGGGCCTGTAGTTGCTGGCCTGATTGGAAAGCGAAAGTACTCCTATGATGTTTGGGGAGATACGGTCAATACTGCCTCTCGAATTGAAAATACCGCGGTTCCAATGAAAGTCACAATATCTAAGGCTACGCATGATCTAATTCGTCATGACTTTTCATGTCGATCAAAGGGAATTGTGGACCTTAAAGGAAAAGGTCAACTAGAGATTTTTGAAGCCGAATTCAAGGGGTCAACAGTCATCAATCTCGCAAGAGAAACCACCTAGATCACTGGTAAAGTGAGAATAGACCACAAGAGTAGATCCAAGTATTTCAGGCAAGTCTGGTGGGCCTTGAATAGTCCTAGTCCAATTTCGCATCCATTGGAAGTTGGATACTTCCTTAATGAAGAACATCAATCCAGTTTTTGCGGAGCTTTAATCGAGCAAGACAATCTTGGAAATATCTCAGCACATTTTGAGGCAATGCCTTTTTTGCGTCTAGGAAAATACTTCGAATCACTTATTCATTATGCCATTGAATTAGATTCGATGTACGGTCTGATTCTCAAAAACCATCCAATTTATCATGGAAAAATTACAACTGGTGAGATTGATCTGATCATCAAAAAGCCTAACACTCAAGTATTGGAACATTGGGAAATTGCTTTGAAATTCTATTTGCAGCATGGCCCAAATGACCCCAACGAATTGATTGGCCCAGGCGGAAACGACACGCTTGCCTCCAAACTTCAGAAATTGGAGTCGAAGCAACTTCCGCTTGGCCAGCACCTTTCCGTCATCGAGGAAGTTGGCTCCACTCCTACCTCCAAGCTATTCTTGAAAGGTATGTTCTTTCATCATTTAGATTCAGCACTTAAACTGGATAACGCTAAACCAGATGCCCATGTAGGTTGGTGGATCTATCAATCAGAACTGGAAAAGCTTGAATCACTTAATGTGGATGGATGGGGAATCCTCCAAAAATCAGAATGGATTGGAACTTCAATTAGAGAAGAGGCTCCTGAATTTAATTTATCTAGGTTGATTGCCAACCTGGCTAACTCAGAAGAATTAATCAATCGTGGCATTTGCATAGCTGGCTATCAGCAGCGATCAGACCGGTTTATTGAAAGTACAAGAGGTTTCGTTATCGCAGCATCAAAGTGAGTTTCACTTAAAGCTTGTCACATCCAGCTCTTTCGTGCAAAATGGAAACTCCTCTCCCGCACTGTTGGAACAAACTATGAATAGTCGATCTTGACAGTGCAGTTCTACCAGCTTGACATACCAGTTGATGGCTTTGGTGTCAAGATTCATGGCAGGCTCATCGAGCAATACTAAAGGAACATCAGCCAAGATGGCTAGAGCCAGTTTCGCTCGTTGCTTCATCCCGCTTGAAAAGCTTTTAATCTGCTTATTCGCATTAGGCGCAAGTTCCATCAATTCAACAATTTCTGAGGATTCAAGCCCTTCCCGAAAAGGAATGGCCTTCCCCTGAAACTCAATACTTTCCTTAAGTGTGAATTCTTCAATCAACTGAAGATAGGGGGCGCACATCGTCACTTTGTGAATCATGGAGTCTAGATCCAAATCTTGATCATCAACTTTATAATTCACCTTTCCTTCAGATGAAGTAAGGCTACCAAAAATGATTTGAAGTAGTGTGGATTTTCCAGAACCATTGGCTCCTTTAATCACCACGTGTTCGTTACTCCTGAACGAAGCGGATAGGTTTCTAAAAATCCAACCTTGATTAAAGCGCCTGCCAATATCTTGCAGATCGACCTTCATGAATCCTATTTACTTCCGTTCATAAACTGGTATCCTTTCATAATACCTCGTTGAGAATCGCGAACGAATTGGATAATCTCATCACGTTCGTCTGTTACGTCAAACTCAGCTTCTAAATAGGATAATGCCTGTGTAACGTTGTAATGCTTAAGAAAGATGACACGAAATATTTCTTGAATTTCACGAATCTTCTCTACACTGAACCCTCTCCTTTTCATGCCTACACTGTTAACGCCAGAATAGCTCAATGGGTAACGGGCAGTTTTTGCATATGGTGGAACATCTTTCAATGCTAACGAACCGCCAGACAAAATTGCGTGCGATCCGATTCGAACAAACTGATGAACCGCTGACATACCTCCAATAATTGCATAATCACCAATTGTGATGTGGCCAGCCAAAGTGGTTGCGTTTGCAAGAATAACATGATTACCAATGATGCAATCATGTGCAACATGGCAATAGGCCATGATGAGCGTATTCTTTCCTATTACCGTCTTTCCGTTTGCTTTTGTTCCTCTATTAATCGTTGCACATTCGCGAATGGTGCAATTATCACCTATGACAACTGTTGTGTCTTCGCCATCAAATTTTAAATCTTGAGGAATAGCTGAAATCACTGCTCCAGGAAAAATTCTACAATTCTTTCCAATTCTGGCACCTTCCATTATAGTGACGTTAGAACCAATCCAGGTTCCTTGTCCAATCTCTACATTTTTATGGATGGTAACAAACGGCTCGATGACCACATTGTCTGCGATTTTCGTTTGCGGATGTACGTATGATAACGGTTGATTCATCTATTGCTCCCTTTTGGCGATTTGAGCCATCATTTCGGCCTCCATCACTAATTCATCACCAACGTAGGCAAAGCCTCGCATATGGCATATTCCCCTTCTGATGGGCGAAAGTAACTCTAAACTGAAAACTATTGTATCTCCGGGGGAAACCATCTTTCTGAATTTTACACCATCTATTTTCATAAAGTAGGTGAGGTAATTTTCTGGATCCGGAACCGTGCTGAGAACTAGAATTCCACCACACTGTGCCATAGTCTCTATTTGAATAACACCAGGCATTACTGGTGCTCCGGGAAAGTGACCTTCGAAGTAATACTCGTTCATGGTCACGTTCTTCACACCGATTACGGTACTATCCGTGATTTCCATAATCTTGTCCACAAAAAGAAACGGATGCCGGTGTGGAAGCAGTTTCATAATCCCATTAATATCTACAGCCGGCTTTGCATTCAAATCAATCTTTGGTGCGCCTTTTTTTAAGATTTTGCTTTCCGCATTTCTCAGCATTTTAACAAACTCAACGTTGCTCCAATGCCCCGGCTTCCTAGCAATGATGTGGCCTTTTATTCGCTTTCCTAGCAGACAAACGTCTCCAACTACATCCAATAATTTGTGTCTTGCTGCCTCATTCTCATGCCTAAGTTTGGTATTGTTCAAAACACCATTAGCCTGCACTTCAACATGTTCTTGTCCAAAAGCGCTGCACAATTTCTCAACTGTTTCACCAGGAATTTCATTGTCTACATAAACGACTGCATTGGCCAAATCTCCCCCTTTTATCAAACCACTATTTAACAGCGGCTCTATTTCATGCAGGAAAACGAAGGTTCGACTATCGGCAATTTCCTGTTCGAAATCACTAATCCTTTTTAACTCAGCATTCTGAGTACCAAGCACTTTGGTGCTATAGTCAACCATGCAGGTGACTCTAAACTCGTTTGAAGGAACAACCATAATCTCAATGTCCTTTTCAGAATCTGAGAAAGTGTATGTCTCATCTACAATAAAATAAGACCTGTCTGCCACCTGTTCTATGGTGCCAACCGTAGAAATAGCCTCTACAAATGCCTTAGAACTGCCGTCCATAATTGGACATTCCATGCCATCTATTTCTATCCGGCAATTGTCTATTCCCATCCCACTAAGAGCGGCCAAAGAATGTTCAATGGTACTAATTGTAACATCTCCAGAGCCGATTGTTGTACCACGTGTAGTGCTTACAACATTTTTAACGTCAACCTTTACCTCAGGCCAACCATCCATATCGGTTCTCACGAAAACGAAACCGGTACCAGGTTCTGCCGGGCAATAGGTCAAATTGGTTGCTGCAGATGAATGCAATCCTTTTCCACTAACGGTTGCCTTGTCAGCTATTGTTCTTTGCTTGTCACTCATTTCAGCGTGTCAGCTTTTCTAATTCTTTTGAGATTCGATCGACCTCGTTGGCCAATTCGGGAAGGCGTCTGAATGAGACGTACGACCGTTTATATTTTGATACTTCAAATGCTGGAGATCCTTGAACGATGCTTCCATCTTTCAGATCAGATCCGATTCCTGATTGAGCCGCAATCATTACTCCGTCACCAATTTTAAGGTGACCAACGATTCCAACTTGTCCTCCAATCATACAATTCTTGCCAATTTTGGTTGACCCGGCAACGCCTGATTGGGCCGCAATAACTGTGTTCTCTCCTATTTCAACGTTATGCGCAATCTGAACCAGGTTATCCAACTTCACTCCTTTTCTGATGACTGTTGACCCGACTGTTGCACGATCAATAGTTGCGTTTGCTCCAATCTCCACGTTATCCTCCAATACTACATTTCCAATCTGAGGTACCTTCTGATAATTATTGGCTGCATTGGGCGCAAAACCAAAACCGTCTCCTCCTATTACAACACCGGCATGAAGTGTACAGTCGTTCCCAATTATGCAGCGATGCATGACTTTGGCTCCAGAATGAAGCACGCAATTATTACCAATCACCGCATTATGACCAACATAAGCCAAAGGATGAATTGTGACATTCTCACCCACCTTGGCCGTAACATCAATAAAAGCAGATTCATGGATCCCTTGAAAAGGGTTTGCCATTATCTGCTCATATTGTTTTAGCAAAGCCGCAAAAGCAGAATAAGGATCTTCAACTTTTATTTGAGTCGCTGAAATGGCTTCCTTCGGTTCAAAGTCCTTGGATACAAGCACCACGGATGCATTGGTCGTATAGATGTATTGCTCGTATTTTGGATTGGCTAAGAAGCAAAGCCCGCCCGATTCGCCCTCCTCTATTCTAGAAACCTGACTAACCATAACTTCCTCATTACCAACCACTTCCCCACCTAGCATTGAAGCTATAATTTTAGCGGAAAATTCCATGGTCGATTGTTAAGATTAGTTCCTTTCTGATTAAGAATCGGCTTCATTAAGTCGATGCCTCATCTCTGCGGGGACGCAAAGAAAATGTTTTTCTACAGTTTTTGAAAGACTACTGATATTCAGTGTGTCCGCTGCATCAACAAGATCTTTTACGCTACCATCCCGATACACAATATTGATATGATCTTTTGTTGGGTCATAGGCGTTGTTTGTGATCTTATCTTGAAAAATGAAGTACGATGCTTCTTCCTTAGTAAACCCTTTCATTTTACTCAACTCCTTTTGCAGGGCATTAATCTCAGCTTCACTTTTAGGTTGATCTAGGAAAACTACTTTCAAGAGTTGACGATTAACCAGATATCGACTTAGTTCTGCTAACACTGGTTCTGCCTCTTCTGCCCAAACCTTAATACAGGTCAGCACATCAAAATCATCCAACTTAGAAAAGTCACTCAGAACTGTTGCATCATTCCGGAAATCTTCAATCGTAAAATCAGCGGCTAGAAATCTCTTTAAAGATGGAGTTGCGAATAATTCATCTCCCCTTTTGGCAACTTCTTTTGCCCTTCTTAAAATCTGGGTAAGAAGGTTTTCGGCTGAAAGCACTGCTTTGTGCAAGTAAACCTGCCAATACATAATCCTTCGTGCCTCGATAAACTTCTCAATTGAATAAATGCCTTTATGAGCAATGGCCAACTCGTCATTTACAACATGAAGCATTTTGATGATCCGATCAGAACCAACCACTCCTTCACTAACTCCAGTGAAGAAACTGTCTCTCCTTAAATAATCTAGACGATCCATATCCAATTGGGATGATACCAATTGGTGTAAAAACCTCTTTGGATATTCATCCTTGAAAACTCTGATTGCCAAATCCAGTTTGCCATCAAACTCTTCATTCAATCGCTCCATAAAAAGGAGAGAAATTTGCTCGTGTGAGATTCCTGTTACGATACTGTTTTCCAAGGCATGACTGAATGGACCGTGGCCAATATCGTGCATCAGAATTGCCAACGTTACAGCCTCCGCTTCCTCATTTGAAATCTCGTAATCCTTTGCCCTTAACTCCTCTATAGCCTGACCTGTAAGGTGCACAGCACCAAGCGTGTGATGAAACCTTGTGTGCAAAGCGCCTGGATAAACCAGGTCAGTTAGCCCCAGTTGACGTATCCTTCTTAACCTCTGAAACCAAGGATGTTCGATAATGTCGAACACCAATTCAAAAGGAATTGTTAGGAACCCATAAACGGGATCATTAATGATTTTGCGCTTGTTGAAATATCCTGACACGTGCCCCGTTAACTTGCTACTTTTGACATCCTCCCAACTCCGGAAGGGCGCCTAAATTACTTAATTCGAAAAATGGATAACGCAAGAATATTGTGGGCTGACGATGAGATTGACCATTTGAAGCCTCATGTGATGTTTCTAAAGGAAAAAGGATACGATGTTGTGACCGCTACGAATGGCGATGATGCATTGGATTACTTTAATGATGAGGAGTTCGATATTGTATTTCTTGACGAGAATATGCCTGGGCTTTCCGGTTTGGAAACGCTGGCCAAAATGAAGGAACTGAACGATTTGATTCCTGTGGTTATGATCACGAAAAGTGAGGAGGAGCATATCATGGAGGAAGCGATCGGATCAAGCATCGCTGACTACCTGATTAAGCCCGTCAATCCTCATCAGATTCTGCTTTCCATTAAGAAGAACTTAGATAACAAGCGACTTGTCAGTGAGCAAACTACGAGTAGCTATCAGCGTGATTTCAGAGAAATTGGAATGCGTTTGGGAGATCGATTAGATCTTGCTGATTGGAAAGAACTTTACCGCAAACTAGTTCGATGGGAGCTTCAGTTGGAGTCTTCTGAAGATGGTGGAATGAATGAGATTCTTGCGATGCAGAAATCTGAGGCCAACCAGCAATTCTTCAAGTATGTGAAGGACAATTATGTTGATTGGTTGAATGGTGATTCCGATGACAAGGCTATAATGAGTCACACCTTATTCAAGGATTCGGTTGCTCCTTTCGTAGAAGATAAGAGTAAACCAACGTTCATGATTCTAATTGACAACCTGCGTTGGGATCAATGGAAAATGATCCGACCAATGGTTTCGGAAATGTTCAAGATTGACGATGAGGATTTGTTCGTGTCAATTTTACCTACTGCCACTCAGTATTCTAGAAACGCCATGTTTGCTGGTTTGATGCCATCAGAAATTGAAAAACTTCATCCTGGAAAATGGTTAAACGATGAGGACGAAGGCGGTAAGAATTTGCATGAGCATGAATTTCTGGAAGAACAGTTAAAGCGACTTCATCTTCCAGTAAAGCACAGCTACCACAAGATCACCAATAATGCGGCTGGAAAGAAATTGGTTGAGAACATCAACAATTTGATGACCAATCAATTGAATGTAATCGTCTACAATTTTGTGGACATGCTCTCGCATGCAAGAACCGAAATGGAAGTTATTCGTGAGTTGGCGGATGATGAATCAGCATACCGATCAATTACTCGGTCTTGGTTCGAGCACAGCCCGATGTACGACATCATGAAGAAGATTAGTGAGCAGGATGTGAATGTTGTAATCACCACCGACCATGGAACAATCAGAGTAAAGGAGCCGAGTAAAGTTGTTGGAGACAGAAATACCAACACCAACCTGCGATACAAGCAAGCCAAAAACTTGAAGTATGAGGCAAAGGATGTGTTCGAAGTTCGAAATCCGTCTGACGCTTACTTACCTAAAATGCACGTGAGCCAAAGTTTCATTTTCGCCAAGGAGGATAAGTTCTTTGCTTACCCAAACAATTACAATTACTACGTGAATTATTACCGAAACACCTTCCAGCACGGAGGTGTGAGTTTGGAAGAAATGTTGATCCCAGTAATTAAATTGAGTACGAAGTAAATCGGATTACTTGGTCTTTTTCCAAGTTTCGATTACAGATTTTTGCTTTCCATTATAAGGGTCATCCGCAGGGATGGCCCTTTTACTTTCCACATCTTTCAATGACAGGGAAACAAGCGTGTCTTGAGATTCTTTAGGAAGTGAATTGTAAAGATCTGTACCAAGCGTTTTCCATTCTAGCATATTGTCTGAAACGTCTTTGACAATCTTCGCTGGATTGCCAACTGCTATCTTACGGTCGGGAATTACCATCTCTGTTGGCACAAAGCAAAGCGCGCCAACTATTGAGCCCTCTCCTACCACGGCATCGTCCATAATCACTGCATTCATCCCTATAAGGCAATTCTTCATCAGCTTACCTCCATGAATAATCGCTCCGTGGCCAACGTGAGCACCTTCATGCAGCCAAACGGTGGTACCTGGGAACATATGGATCGTACAGTTCTCCTGCACGTTACAACCGTCCTCAATCACGATTCTTCCCCAATCGCCTCTTACAGCTGCGCCTGGCCCGATGTAAACGTTCTTACCAATCTGAACATTACCCAAAACCGTTGCGGTTTCGTGAATAAATGATGAAGGGTGAATGCTCGGTCGCATTCCGTTGAATTCGTAGATCATTCAGCAAAGGTGAAATGAGAAATGGGAAAAACGAAACGGATTCCCAAAATCGTTTAGCAATTCTTGTATTTGTCGTGAAGAGTTTTGTTTTCAGAAAGTAAGCCTACAACTTTTTCTAATCTACGCAGCTTGGTTTCCTCTCGCTTCGCTTCGGAAATATGTTCAGCAAACCCTCTTCTATGTGAAGGTGCCAATGAATCGAAGTACGTCTTGATTTTTGAATCTCCGTCCAATGCATCTTGAAGCAGATCTGGAACAACAACTTCAATCTTCTTCTTTGGAGCCTTGACACCCTTCTCCATGTTCAGAGCCGCTTCAGAAACATATGCACCAACCAATTCTTGATTAACGGTATCTCCTTCTTCAAATCGCCATTGCCTCATTCCTGAAGTCTTCTCTTCTTGGGCATTCATCAAAACTTTCTGTTCATCCTTTAGAGTCTCACCCTCGAAAAACCACAATGCCACGTGCTTTTTAAATGCTCCGATTCCGACTACATTTCCATGATGCGTGTAGGCAGGGCCTCCCCATTTAATCTCCTCGGTAAGGCCGCAACCCAAAATGAATTGGCGCAAAGATTTTAAAATTGGCTCCTGCCAAGGCTGAGCTTTTTTCTCAATGTAGGCGTCAACTTTAGGATTCATTTGAATGACTTGCTACAATCAACTCCAAAATTGAAGGGTTTTTTGTTGCTCCTCCAAGGCTGAAATAAACTCACTTCTCATTCTCGAAATAAGCTCCCCTACGGGCAGGTCATCTTTAATTGTGGCAACACCTTGACCTGCTGACCAAAGTGTTTTCCAAGCCTTGGCTTCGGCTTGAGCTGCATCCAATTCTTTTCCGAAATCCATTTTGGCTTTGGTATCCCACATTTCTTGGGTGATTCCCATCGCCTCTAAACTTGGACGAAGAAAATTTGCTGCCACACCAGAAACGGCAGCTGTGTGTACAATATCGGAAGCACCACTTTCCATTATCATGTTGCGATAGCCTTCGCTAGCGGTACTCTCTTTTGTATTGATAAACCGTGTTCCTAAATAGGCCAAGTCTGCTCCCATTTGCAATGCTGAAGCAACATCTTGTCCATTGCTCATGCAACCAGAAAGCAAAATTGTCTTATCATAAAACGACCGTATCTCTTGGATAAACGGCATCGGATTCAACGTTCCAGCATGACCACCTGCTCCGGCAGCGACAAGGATTAACCCATCAACCCCTGCCTCGGCTGCTTTTTCAGCATGACGCCTTTTTATCACATCATGGTAAACCAATCCGCCATAAGAATGTACGGCATCTACCAATTGAGAAACTGCACCCAATGATGTGATAATCAAAGGGACTTTGTGTTTAACACAGATTTCCAAATCGGCCTGTACCCTTGGGTTTGTCTGATGAACGATTAAGTTAACACCAAAAGGTGCAGGCTTAGTTCCAGTCTCCTTCTCAAATTCGGCTAATGCTTCTTTAATGCTGATTACCCACTCTTCAAACCCTTCTGTAGTTCGTTGATTAAGAGCTGGAAAGGTTCCAACGATTCCGTTTTTACAACTTTCAATTACCAACTCAGGCCCTGAAATCAAGAACATTGGAGCGGCTACAACGGGTATTTTCAGATCTTCTAAATACGGTGGTTTCATGCTAGGCTTGGCGAATGATTATTCAATTATTGCTTTATCAATTTCAAGCTTTCTCTTGATTGACCGTTGGTTGCAGACACAAGGTAAATTCCTGCAGGAAGTGTTGATACATCAACGGTAATCGTCTTTTTTTCATTTGTTCCATCAAGGCTCAATTCTTGAACTCGATTTCCGAGCAGATCGAAAACCCTGATTTGAACATCCCTTCGGTTTTTGGAATTCACCGTGACATTAACCTCATCTCTAGCTGGATTCGGAACCAGTTTCATTTCAATTTCATCGATACTGGATTTGTCAATTCCGGTTCCACATGCCCAACTCAATCCATCAAAATATTCTTTACCAGCTAAAATGGCCAAGGGTGCACATCCGCCATGATCTAATGGCCCAAAGTCATGCTTCTCTAATAGGCTGGTATCAGCACCCATAGTTACCCAAGTATCATAGGCCACTTCTGAATTAAGATATGTCACTTGATCATCTCCCTCACAGTAAAAAAGCTTCATTGGAACGATTGGAAACCAATCACGAATGAGGTCATTTTCTCTTAAATCCAACCTTAATGGATGAAGTGAGTCTGTTAAGAAAGCATTGATCACACTGTCGATTACCATGTCTTTAGGAACTGGTGTGCTTTGATCATTAATACTTCCGATGCCCGTATTCCCCTCATAAAATAATGGAGGAATCAATGTGTCGTACGGTGATTTTAAAAACTCGGAAGGGTCGTTAAAAAGATTGCCGTAAACAGATTGATACGCCAACACAACGTAAGGTAGATAGCCCGGAGTTGGGTAGACATCATCCGAAGCCATCAAATCAACTTGAGCATCAATCAAATCATATGCACCAGACATTGGCGCAGCCCCAGCAATATCAAATTCGAGCGGATAGTTTTCTTGAATTTCCTTAACGGTGGCAACTGTTGTTCCCCCTCCCTGAGAATAACCGTAAAGGAAAACCTGTCCATTGAGATGGATATTCAAGCTATCACATACATATCTAGAAGCTCGCAATGAATTGATCATTGTGTTCGCTTGAGAATATGCATGTGTGTATGGGTGAATGGTCACCCGCGGATCTGCATCTCCTAAACCTAGATAGTCGGGCATCGCAACGGTATAACCTGTAGAAGCAAAAATGCAATTCACATCCCATTGAGCACCGGCCATGTTGCTGGCAGAACCCCACCGATCTGCCTGTGTGCCGTGGCCATACCCTACCAAAGGAAATTCGCACGGGCTATTTACAGGAACAGCTATGGCCATACTTGCTGTCACTAAAGAATCAGGATGAATATATGGCGTGAGATAAACAACCTTATAAAGATCTACGGGATGAACGGCTTGGATCAAGCCTGGAATAGGGACCGCCTCAACAATCATCGAATCAATTTGAGCTACCGTAAAAGATGCCAGTTTCTCAACGCTTAATACCTGTGCATTGATTGAATTAGCAGACAATAGAAATAAACTTGCGAGTAAAATATTCTTCATTATTGGGTTGGGGTTTATCGAAAATTCAATTTCAGATGCTGCTAAGTTATGGCAAA
>JBLFWJ010000037.1:0-21044 GCA_047611425.1 Bacteroidia bacterium
ACTATGTAATCGATGCATTGATTGAAATCTGTGGTCATTCGACCATTCAAGCAGAACAATGCGCATTGATTATTCATAATTCTGGCAAATGCACGGTTAAAACTGGCAGTTTTCGTGAGGTTCAACCTATGTGGGCTGAAATTATCGCACGTGGTCTTACCAGTACTATCGAGGAAAAGGTAGTATGAGCCTATCGGTCGTTCTGGCCGTGATCGTTCTCGGTGTAATTCTAATTCTTCTTGAAATTCTTGTCATTCCAGGAATTACCGTGGCCGGAATTGCAGGAACCATATTCGCGTTTGGCGGAGTTGTAGCGGCATTTTATTACCACGGAACGATGGTGGGATTATGCAGTTTGGCAGTCTCAATCATAGTTGTCGCTATTTCGTGGTGGATACTTTTAAACTCAGGAAGTTCAAGTTGGATGTCTCTTTCCAAAACATTGGAAGGAAGAAGTTCTGAATCAATGAAAGAACAGTTTACCGTTGGAGATGTTGGAACAACTGTGACACGACTTAATCCCATCGGGAAAGCCGATATAAATGGTAAACTTGTAGAGGTGACCAGCTTTAGCGGATTTGTTGACGAAGGCGAGGAAGTGAGGGTTATCGAGGTTAAAGCCAATTCACTTATCATTTCAAATATTAAAGAATAAAAGCAATGCCATTACCATTTTTAATCGTGTTAGCAGTTATCGGAATGGTCATCCTTTGGATGTTCTTCTATTACGTTCCAATAGGATTATGGATTACAGCCATGTTCTCAGGTGTCCCCATCGGAATTGGTGCCTTAATTGGAATGCGATTGAGAAAAGTGCCACCCACTGTTATTGTCAATGCCATGATCAGTGCCACCAAGGCTGGCCTGACCGTAAACCGAGACGCACTTGAGGCACATTTTCTGGCGGGAGGAAGCGTGCAGAACGTAACGTTTGCGCTTATTTCTGCTGATAAGGCCAACATTCCACTAGATTTTAAAATGGCCACAGCCATTGACCTTGCCGGACGAGACGTGTTGCAAGCAGTGCAAATGTCTGTGAACCCAAAAGTGATTGATACGCCACCAGTTACAGCCGTTGCAAAGGATGGTATTCAGTTAATTGCGAAAGCACGAATTACAGTACGAGCCAATATTGCGCAACTAGTTGGTGGAGCTGGGGAAGACACAATTCTTGCCCGTGTTGGCGAAGGCGTGGTATCATCGATTGGTTCTGCGGAGTCACACAAAAAAGTACTCGAGAATCCAGATTCCATTTCAAAAGTCGTGTTAGCAAGAGGACTTGATTCTGGAACGGCATTTGAAATTCTATCCATCGACATCGCAGATGTTGATATAGGCAAGAATATCGGAGCTGAGCTTCAGATTGATCAAGCAGAAGCTGATAAGAATATCGCACAAGCGAAAGCGGAGGAAAGAAGGGCGATGGCCGTTGCCCTAGAGCAAGAAATGAAGGCTAAAGCGCAGGAAGCACGAGCGAATGTTATCCAAGCGGAAGTTGAAATACCTAAGGCCATGGCCGAGGCATTTCGAAGCGGAAACTTGGGAATTATGGATTACTACAAGATGAAAAATATTGAGGCCGACACAGGCATGAGGGATTCGATTGGAAACCCAAGTAAGTCTGGAAAGAACGGCCCAAAAGGAAATAAATAGTAAAAAGGATTAAATTGAAAAAATGCCCATTGGAATCAACCGATGGGCATTTTTTATTTCAGTCCATTAAATAGTCTACTCAATTAATACGCCTGTTGCCTCAAAGCTCAATTCGTATTCTGGCTCGGTGATTTTAGCGATTTCTTCTTCACTGTCTCCAGCATCCTCAGCATAATGCTGAAGCATGTCAACCGTAATCGTGTCGAAACTTGCAACACCTTGAATTGTGGCTATTCTTCCGGCACAATCTTTTGGTACAAAGAATCCGTAATCTAAAAATCGAACTCTCATTTCGGTTTCTCCCTCGGCCATGGTCATCCAACATCCTTTTTTCTGACATGCTGCACCGATTTCACCTTTTACGGTAACGACTGATCCTGAGCCGGCCTTTATCAAGTCAGGAAGTTCAGAAACTGTAAGGGTTTCCACCATTTTAAATTCGTCACCAAACCACTCGGCTGCAGTTTCCTCAGCCTCGGATTCGTGATCATGGCCTTCGTGTTCATGAGAATGGTCGTGTCCCTCGTGGTTGCCGGAGCAAGCAATTAAACTGGAAAGTGCTCCTAGAATAATGTAATTGAAGATTTTCATAGTCTTGATTTTGTGTTTGTGTGGCCCAAAAGTAATACGATTGGCAAATGCAGAATGTGACCTGTGTCGCTAATTCATATCTTGCCCAAAACACCAAAATGACAGAACACAGACCTTCTCTGATTCAATCGTTGATTCCTATCTTATTCCTGATTGCCCTGCTTATTTTAAATGTGAGGCTTTACGGTGACGGAACGCTTGGTGGAGCAAATCAGATGGCGTTGTTGTTCTCGGGAGGTGTGGCAGCTTTGGTGGCCATCTATATAGGACAACGTTGGGAGGATATTTTTGAAGGTGTTATTAAGAGCATTTCCTCCGCCATGGGCGCAATCATTATCCTTTTAATGATTGGTGCCTTGGCCGGAACATGGATGATAAGTGGCGTAGTGCCAGCAATGATTTACTACGGATTGGAGGTGCTGAATCCTACCATATTTCTTGTTGCATCTTGCATGGTTTGTATTGTCGTGTCTCTTGCGACTGGAAGTTCTTGGACCACCGTTGCAACGGTTGGTATTGCGTTGATGGGAATTGGGCAAGTACTGGGAATTGACAAGGGAATGATTGGTGGAGCCATCATTTCGGGTGCATATTTCGGTGATAAAATGTCGCCTTTGAGCGACACAACCAACCTAGCTCCTGCAATGGCAGGCACGGATTTGGTTACCCACATTAAGCATATGAGCTACACGACTATACCATCCATCATGATCACTTTGCTCATTTTTTTGGTAATGGGATTCTCGGTTGGTTCCAATGCTAGTGTTGAAGGTGTGGATGTACTTCAAGCGGCAATTGCTTCTAAGATTAATATTACTCCGTGGTTGTTTCTAGTTCCTGTTAGCGTTATCGTTTTGATTGTAAAAAAAGTACCTGCTGTACCAGCATTGCTTGCTGGAAGTATCATGGGCGGGATTTTTGCTATAGGATTTCAAGGTCCATTATTAGAGGAATTATCGGGTCAATCTGGATGGACAGCATCCTACATGATGGTGATTGATGCGATGACCACAGATGTAAGTATTACGACTGACAATGCTTTGGTAAATGACTTATTGAGTTCAAGCGGTATGTATGGTATGCTGAACACCATTTGGTTGGTATTATGTGCAATGATGTTTGGAGGGGCGATGGAGGCCAGCGGTATGCTTAAGCGAATCACCGAATCAGTTATTCAATTGGCAAAAACGACAGGTTCATTGATAGCAACCACAACTGGAACGTGTGTGTTGTTCAACCTAACAGCATCAGATCAATATCTGGCTATTGTTGTGCCGGGTAGGATGTTCGCATCGGAGTATAAGGATCGCGGATTGGCGCCTGAAAACTTAAGTAGGACGTTGGAAGATGCAGGCACGGTTACATCCCCATTAATCCCATGGAATGGATGCGGTGCCTATCATAGTGGAGTTTTGGGGGTAGCCACCGGAGAATATTTCATGTACGCTTTCTTCAATTTGATCAGCCCTTTAATGACCATTATTTTTGGCTACATGGGCTGGAAAATCAATAAGTTAAAGAAGTGATTCTAGAGATTCGCAGGAAGGCTAATCTTCAACGAAAAGAACTTGAGATTGTCGTCTACATCCTGAAATTGGAATTCAAGCTTCCGGGTAGATTTTTTTCTCATATCGATAAGTCCGAGGCCAGCTCCGCCCTTCGATGACATCGGGACAACAGATTGCTTGATTACAACTCCGAACAGATAAGCCAATTCTTCCGCATCAAGGCTGTTGAGTTTGGTCAATATATCTTCTAAAACAACCGCTTCTTCACTCTTGACAATATTCCCACTAATGATATTGTAGGAACCTTCTCCTTTGGAAAAAATAAACTCAGGCGGATAAGTTGAACCTTCTTGTCCCGTATATCCGTGTAATTGAAGGTTTTGAAGACTTTCTATTGATAGGTGAACCAATCGCTTTTTAAGCAGTTTACTTATACCATCGGCATCAACTAGCTTCTCCACTTTGGGAAGCAGGTCCAAAAGATTATTTGTGGTTACTTCACCAACATGATTCAGTAGAATCTCATCGTGATTCAATATGGCGTGTCTGTCAAATTTCAACTGCATTGCGTGGCAAGAAAGCTAAATATACTATTTAAACGAAAAAATAACTGAAACGTGTGCTCAAAGTGAATGTCGTTTATCGATTACTGTTTAGACACTTTAACGCTGAAAACGCCATCTGCGGTCTCAATAGACAACGAATAAAGGCCTGTTGCTAGGCCATCGGCATTCAATTGCAAATAGGAGAGTCCTGAACTCACGTTTTCTATTTTGTTCATGTAAACGACTCGTCCAGCCATGTCTTGCATTCGAATTGTTACGTCTCCTGATTGAAATATATTGAACTGAACCACAAGCCGATCCATGAATGGATTTGGGTAAGCACTGACGATAACCGGAGCATAGTTTTCCGAAATTAAAGTGTTAACTACCGTATCTTCTATCGTATAGATGGAAGGAGCCAAAGGCTGTTCATCATCGATGGGAGGGTTAGGGTTGGCTGCAGCCGTAAAGTGATTGTCACCATCATTGCACATCCATGATTCTCCAGGGACATCGTTGAATTGTTGGCTACTAAGCGTTGATACAAAAACCCAATCGCCCTGTACCCGGCTTTGATCCATATCAAGCACCATGTATCCATGCTGGGTGAGGTTTACATATTTCATGTGAGGATTAGCGGCCATTACTATTGCCGCAGGATCACCAATAGGAATGTCAATCGGAATTCCGGGAGATGTAACGCTGGTAACTACAAACTCAACTCCGGCAGAGTTGGTTCCTGTAGCTGGGTCATAGTCTGTAAGAGGAAGGTCGTTGGCCCATGCGGTGTGAATATCACCAGTGAGCACAACCATGTTGTCAATATTGTTGTCGGCCAGAAACGAATAGAGGCTGTCACGTTCTGCTGGGTAACCATCCCATTGGTCATTATTGACCACCGTACCAAAGATTGTCAAAGGAGCCATCATTACTTGTTGCCCAACTAGTTTCCATTTAGCCGTTGAGCTTTGAAGTTCTTCGTAAAACCACTGTCGTTGCGTATCACCCAATAAAGAACGGGCCGAATCTGTTCCGGAACCCTGTTCGTCTCGACCGTACAGTCTGGTGTCGAGCATAATCATATCTAGAAGGTCACCGTATTCAAAGTCTCTGAAAATTCTGAGAGAATCAGCAGGGTCGGGCTTTCTTATCGGAAGCCACTCATCGTTAGCTTTCGAACCGGCAGCCATTCTATCTGTCCAAGCACCTTCGCCTCCCTCGGTATGATTGCCTGCCCCACCGTTGTATGAGTTATTTGCGGTTTCATGATCATCCCAAACGTTTATAAAAGGGAATTGCTGATGTATATACATCAGGTCAGGGTCTAATCGATAATGTGAGTATCTAGTTCTATAATCCGAGAGGCTGATAATTTCATTCCCTGGTTCAACGTTACGTCCGTCAATGCTGCTGGTATAACCACCGGCCTCATATTCGTAGATATAGTCGCCTAGATGAAGAACAGCATCTACATCATTTCTCTGAACAATGCTATTGTAAGCATTGAAGTACCCATGCTCATAGCTTGAGCAAGAAAGTACCGCGAATCGGGCGTGATCAACTGAACCTTCCGGTGCAGTTCTGGTTCGACCAATTAAAGAGTAGTCTCCTCCAATCTCGAAATCGTAATAATACCACGTAGCGGCATTTAGTCCTGTGATATCCACTTTTACTGTCCAATCCTTTGCCGGTGATGATGAGGCCGTTCCCGTGGCCACAATATCAGTGAATAATGTATCCGTTGCCATTCGCCAATTCAGGTCTTGAGGAGTGCTTTCGTTTGTGGTAAGGCGAGTCCAAATAATTACACGGTCAGCCATAGGGTCCCCAGATGCTACTCCATGGTAAAACGGAGCAAGATCTGGATTTAGGTCACTTCTAGAACTAAAATCGACCACATCATTCTGGGCGAACACGGCAACTGAAAGTCCCAGCGCGAATAAGGTAAAAAGTTGTTTCATGGAATTGTAAAGGGTGTAAAACCCAAATGTACCAATTGACAGATAATTATGGCTTTGCTATAAATGGAGAACCCCGATTCCATTTCTGAAATCGAGGTTCATAAATACAGACCTATAAGCCGGGTTCTGTCATCCATCAGAGACGGACCCTTGTCATTTGTCTAATCGACCTACCCTTTCTGACTCTGCCGAAACAGATGGGACGAGCCGCCCCAAGTTCAGAATTTACATGGTCTTTCAACCCGTAAGGTTTACCCTACAAACGAATCACTCCGCCTGCACGTGAGCTCTTACCTCACATTTTCACCCTTACCTGAAACCACACTTCGACAAGCTCAGTATGACTTCGGGCGGTTATTTTCTGCGGCACTTGCTGTCTGAAAGCGAACTCTCAGCCTCCATTTTCATAGAGTACGGTGCCCTGTGTTGCCCGGACTTTCCTCCCCCATTCACCAAGGTGAATGACAGCGACAAGGCAGTCTGCGAGCGCGAAGATACGTGTTCGGGCGTCACTCAGACCAGAGCAATGCGAGGGAAAAGTTCCCAAGCAATGAGATTCTTCGCTACGCTCTGAATGACTGGGTCACTTAAGCTTCACCTCAAGTGCGGCTTGGCCGGTTCTGAGATAAAGATCTTGGTTGAATGACAATCCATAGTCGTTCAAAATCTTGATCACTTCTCGTTTGAGTGTTCCCTTTCCATGACCATGAACAATGGTGACGGAGAGTTTGTGTGGGTCTGCCATTGCCGTATTCAAAGCTTCAACGCAAGCTTGCTTTTGAATCTCAAGCATTTCGCCAGCAGAAAGTTTGCCTAGATCCGAAACGAGTAGTTCTATATGCAAATCAATCTTAGAGTGTCCTTCGAAAGTCGAGTGATCAAGTCCTCTATATTTTCTAACGGCCTTTCTAGGAGCCGAAACTGTCACTTGTGGAACCGATAAAATCGGTTTATTCTTCACTTCTAGCACCATAGACTCTCCTTCAATCCCTTCGTATTCTTTGAAGTTCTCAAGGTTCAAGAATTTCTTGGGTCTAATTTTCAATTCACAACTTATCGGGTCCTTTTGCTGATAAGCGGCAATTTTAAAAAAGACGGCTTCCACCAAATAGCTTCCTATGTCATTGAGGTCGCCACGTCTGTATTGGGCCAAATCAGAATGATGACCATTCAGTAGCTTTCCACAAAACATATTTTCCCAGCCATCAACACCTCTTTGCGAAACGCTGCAAAGAATATGGTAGCCTGAGTGATTGCAGAGCTGAAGATCCCAACTGCCATGGTTGTTGGCTACAAATGCTAAACTTAGTTCGGGTAAAGGCTTTTTTTTCTGAGCCTCAACTTTTGGTTCAGGCTTTCGAACAACAACTGGAACGGGAGGTGGTTTTGGTTTTTCTTTTTTGGGATTGGCAGCTTTGGTAACTATCAACTCTTTGGAGCCAAACTCCCAATCCATTCCATCTTTACAGCGAACGGTTGCTTTACCTGATATCGAAACGGATAGTACGATTCCGTCTAGATCTTGATCAATAACGCTTACTAGGTCACCCTTTTCAATCATCAGAAATGGAATGGGTGGAATTTTACTCCGTTCTTATTGAATTCAACTGCAGGGAATGGGATTTTAACAATAGAAATGGATCTGAAAATGGAGCGTAATACCCGGCTCTTGGTACGGATTCTGGTTAGATCGAAATCCAACGAAAAGTAGAACTGGCGGTACCTGTCCAGTTGAGGTAAAGCGTTTCCATCGCTGTCCGTGGCTGGATTGCTGAATGCACCCAGCAAGTTTTGACCACCATAGCCAACGGCTACGTTTAACCATCTAGGAAACTTGGATTCCTGATTTGGCAGGAACGAGTGAATGTTGGCTGAAAGCCAGAAAGTATGACCATTGTAGTCTTTAAGCATTTCTTCTGCAAGGCCCGATCCCAAAAGGTTTGGGCGGTACTTTGATAGACCAGAAGGTGAAAAGCTAATTTTAAGCTTTAGTCGTTGTTCGCCCCAAGCGGCTTCTTGAGCCATTAGTATTCCAGAGCCTAGTGAATTGGCTGCCATGTCGCTCCAAGAGAATCCCCAAGCTGAAGAAAACCCATCCAAAATTTCGATGGAAGTGAGGAATATGGTACCCACCGATCCGCCAAAGTAAATCACCCAATTCTCATCAGCGCCAGTGGTTCGCATGATATCCATGTAATGGTAGCCGATGGTGTAAGTGGTGGTCATGTGACCCATTTTATCCAATTGCATCCACTCACCCGAATCGTCAAAAGTGTGGAAAGCTGACTGTGGCTCCTTCGCATACCAGGCTTGGTTAAGCACCAAAGTAGACCCTACCCAGAGTGCGGATGTACCGGCACCAAGGCCCCAGGCCCGTCCCTTCTTTAGAGAGTCTGGATAGATCAGAGCATAGGGATCACGCTCCTGAGAAAACCCAGAAACCGGCAACAGAAAACATAGGATCAGAATTATTGCACGGGGCATGGTGCAAAATTACATTTGATACTCAACGATGTAGAATAAATCAGATATCGATTCCGAAATTTGGAATAGCCTTTAGGATTCACATGTTCGAAAATGTGGCAAACCACAGGTATTTTTGTTTTACAGTACAATCGAAAATGGCAGCAGAAAAGAAGTGTCCGCATTGCGGAAAATGGACGAATTGGAATAATCAGCCTTCAGATCCTTGCGAGCATTGCAACACAGTTCTAGATTCACATTCAGTAAAACTCCAACAAGAGTGGATCGATGTGAAGCAACGATTTCGCGAAACAAACTTTTACCGAACTAGAGAAGGGGATAATTTTCTGATGATTTCAGTTCGGAAAACAGCTATGGTTGGTCATGCGATTTTTGCAGCTATTACCTGGATTTTTCTCTGGTTTACCACCACGTTTGCAGGATGAAAAGTGTGGTTACTAATCCATTTTTTTATGGTTCTGTAATCCTAGCAATACTCAGCAGGTTATTAGAAGAAATGGGGATTTACTTGCCCATTGTTCATTCCTATTTAGATGATTTGTTGTGCTTCCCAATCGTGTTATCGCTAGGGCTAATTGGCTATAGAATATTTAGACCTGATTACATTCTTACCAAGTGGCACATTTGGTCGGTAGTCGTGGTTTATTCAATTTATTTTGAAGCGTATCTACCCACTACTTCGGCCACTTATACTGCCGATTTTGTGGATGTGATTATGTACGGTTTGGGTGCACTTGTGTTTGATCGAACTGTAAATAAATCACCCAGTGATTTAACCGAATCTTAGAACTTGTCTCAAGCAAAAATGCAAGCTGGCTGATTACTTAGACTCCTCCTCGTGTTTAACGGGGGCTTTCGATTTAAGGCAGTAAGATGCGTGCGGGTTGCCATCTAATTGATTGCCTTCTTCGTCAAAGTATTTCCAATTTGATTCGTCTTCCCTGCCATTTTGATACGCCCCTTCAGCTGATACTTGTCCATTCTCGTGGAACATTTTCCACTGTCCTTCACGTTTGTCATTAACGTACTTCCCTTCTGAAGAAACTTTTCCGTTGCTGCTGAAAGTCCGATACTGCCCTTCTCGTTTTCCATTCGCGTATGTCGCTTCCTGCATGGATTGCCCATTCTCGTGAAAGTATTCCCAAGTCTCTTCTATTTCAAGGCCATTCTCGAAAACAGCTATGGTAGCTAGTTGGCCATTCTCGTAATATTCATTCCACGTTCCATCTTTCTTCCCCAAAGCGAATTCTCCTTCTGAGGCTTTTACTCCATCGTTAAAGTAGGAGACGAATGACCCAGCTTCTTTTCCGTTTTCAAAATTCACTTCGGAGAAGAGTTGGCCGTTGCTGTGGAAGAGTTTGCACGGCCCGTGCTGTTCTCCATTCACGTAATAGATTTCAGAAAATTTATCTCCGAAGATGCCCTCCTTGGTAATAATTTCTGCTTTCAACGATTGTCCGAAGGAAAGTGCAGGAGAAAGGAACAAAATGAGAAGTACATTTTTCATGTGCTGATAATTTGAATTACGAATTAAGGTCAAATCAGGTTTAAAGACCGTAACCAAACCGTAAATAATTGTAAAACATGAAGATAAGATATTGAATAAAACCAGCTACAGGCTATGCCATGACGGCTTAAGCTCCAATCGTTTTCCGGCAATCTTCAAGAATGGCAAATGCATCAGCTTGGGTTGCAGCTTCAGCATATGTTCTCAAAACTGGTTCGGTTCCTGAAGGTCGAATCATTACCCACTCGTGGTCGGATAACCAATACTTCCACCCATCCATGTCATCAATTTTAACGACTTGTCGATCTCCAAAAGAATTGAATTCACCAGCCGCACATTTTGCGACAATTGATTGCTTCAATGCTTCATCAATCCTCAAATCAATTCGTTCAAATGCGAATGCACCAACGATGTCGTAAACTTCTTGGATTAGTTCACGAAGTGTTTTGCCGCTTTTAGCCATGAACTCCCAAAGCACTAATCCATTCCAAATTCCATCACGCTCAGGAATATGACCCTTCACCGCAATTCCGCCACTTTCTTCACCGCCAACCAATACGTCATCCGTAATCATGATTCCGCACAAATGCTTGAATCCGATCTTTACCACATCTACTTCAATTCCATAGTGTGCACAAAGCTGATGGATCTTCACAGTACTGCTGAAGCCTGTGCCAACCTTGCCACGCATTCCCTTGTATTTATGCAAGTAATGGATGAGAAGAAGAAGGATATGGTGAGGATCGACAAAGTTTCCTTCCCCATCATATAGTCCGATTCGGTCGGCATCACCATCGTTTACTAGTCCACAATCTATGTCTCCAGCTAACTTGATCATTTCGCTAAACTCTTGACAATTCCGGTGAATCGGCTCTGGAGAAACGCCTCCAAACCAAGCATCACGTTCGCAATGAACAAGCGTAATATCTGGGAACAACCTTCTCATTACATACTGGCCTGATCCATACATGGCATCATAAGCCAACTCCATTTTTGAGTTTCGGATGGCATCAAGATCAAAATTGGCCTCGATTTTCTCAACAAACATGTCTTCCAATTCGGCAGTAATCAATTGACCGCTTGCTCTTTTTTCAGCGAGATTAATTGAGTCTGGATCAGTGGATAATTCTGCTGGAATCAGGTCTTCAACGGCTTTAACATCAGCTTCTAAAAGCGGGCCGCCATGTGCTCCTTTCAATTTAAAGCCATTGTCACTTGGAGGATTGTGACTGGCCGTGATGATCACGCCAATTCCGCAATCCAATTCTTTAGCTCCAAGGGAAACCATTGGAGTAGTAACCGGCCCTTCTGACAGATGTACTTCCATGCCGTTCGCAAGAAAAACTCGAGCAACCGTTTCTGCGAAGAGCTCTCCACCAAAACGGCAATCGTGTCCCACAACCGCTCGCATCGGTAGTCCATTTTGTTTAACCCAAATGGCCGTTGCTTCGGCAACTCTGGCAACATTGTAAGCAGTAAATTCCTTAGCTGTGGCCGCTCTCCAGCCGTCTGTTCCGAATTTTATTTTTTTCATCTGTTAAGTTCTATTCACTCTTCACTGGTCGCTCTTCACTTCCTTTATTTGTAAACTTTTCTTCTATTCAATTCCCGTTGGAATGCTCTTGCATTTCTCAAATGTTGGGAATAGGATTTAGCAAAACTGTGGTATCCTGATCCATCTGGCTTTGCACAGAAAAACACGTAATCGTGGTCTTCAACGTTTAGCACCGCATCTATGGATTGGATGCTCGGTAGGCAAATTGGCCCCGGAGGTAAACCTTTATGGATGTACGTATTGTATGGGGAGTCAACTTTCTTGTGTTTGTTAAGCACCCTTCGAATGGTAAAATCTCCAACCGCATAAACCAACGTTGGATCTGCCTGAAGCAGCATTCCTTTTTTCAGCCGGTTGTAGTAAACTCCTGCTACAGTTGGCTTTTCATCGTTTTTGGTTGTTTCCCGCTGAACAATGCTGGCCAAAATACTAACCTCACTTTGGCTCAATCCGATCTTTGCCGCTTTAGCTTTTCGCTCATCGTTCCAGAACCGTTTGTACTCATTCGCCATTCGAGCGATTAGGTCTTCCTCGGGCGTATTCCACCACATTTCATAGGTGTTCGGAATAAACATGGTCATGAACGTTTGGGAGTTGAAACCGTACTTTCCGGCCCATTCCGAGCTGGTTAACATTGACCGGAATTCGGCTGAATCTGCCTCAACATGACGGGTGATTTTGCTTGCCAAATGTTCAGGAAGAATGATGTAGTTGAACGCAACGTTTACCGGGTCTTGTTCTCCAGATCTGAGTAGATTGATCAACTTATTGTTGCTCATTCCGTTGGAGATTCGGTAACGTCCAGGCTTTACATTCTGGTGATACAATTTCTGCTCAGCCAGCCACTCGAAAGAACTCGTATTGACAATAAATCCGTTGTCGTGTAAGCCATGTACTACATCCGAAAATTGTGAACCTGTTGGGATGTAGAAGTAATCTTCATCCATAGAAACGACTACGTTTGGAGCATAGATTCGATTGTAGTAATCGTAGCCAATCACCCCGCTAGCAATCAGAATAATGACCAAAAGCGCGACAATGATCTTACCGATCTGACCCCTGTTTTTCTTTTTTGCTTTTCGCTTAGCCATGCAACTCTAACCTCGGATAATTAAGATCGTTGTAGTTCAAGATTCTTCAAACCTTCAACATGTTTGTTGACCGAATCTCGATTATAAACTTCGAGATTGATTTCTTCGGAATTCAAATTCAAGCATTGAGTGCCTTTCCAGAGGGAATTAAGCTTGAGAAAATCCATCAATTCAAAAACCGTTAAGGGACTGGCAGTATTGGTTTTGGCCAACTGTTGCAGAAAGTCGTTAATCGGGCCTATGCAGGTTTCTGCTTCACCAGAATTCTTGTAAGCCTTTTCCACCAATCTTTGCGTTGAATCTTCCTCCGAAACACGCAGGAAGAGGCAACTTGTTTGGCTTTTATTCAAATGTCGGATCAACGAATTGACTGATTCTCCTATTCTTGTTTTTCCAACTTCCCAACTGAATTGTTGCAGATTAGAAACCGTCACCAAGTGAAATGGAGGTCTGTCTATGTTGATCAAACCGATATATGTTTCGTTCTGCTTTGGATTGAAATCCGAATCAATATGAAGACGAACTTTAGACATTGATTTCTCCCTCAAATGTTAATTCTGCTGGGCCGATCAACCAAACATTCTTGTAAACATCTCCAGCCTTTTCAAAAGCAATTTCCAGTTTTCCACCCAAAGTGGAAATCTTGATTGGCGATGGCCAATCTTTCTCTTCCGATAGCATGACCGCAACAGCCGTAGCACCAGTTCCACAAGAAAGTGTTTCGTTTTCAACGCCTCGTTCGTACGTGCGCATCAAAGCTTCCAGGCCATCCGTTTCCACAATATTCACGTTGATGCCTTCTTCAGCATAAGTAGAAGAATATCGAATTGAACGTCCTTTTTGGATTATGTCCAAACCATCCAACACATCTGCTTCTTCTATATAGTGTGGACTTCCAGTTTCAATAACCCAAGCTTCGCCTGTCTTTTTGAAATCAGAAACATCTGCCATTTTCAAGTGGATTAGATTTCCCATAATTCTGTAATCGTGGAGGCCATCAACAGCATTGAATGCTCCTTCTGAGCCAATCATTCCTAGTTGATTGCAGTATTTCACGAAGCATCTTCCACCATTTCCGCACATAGAACTATCCGCGCCATCCGAATTGTAGTAGACCATTTTCGGGAGGCTGTCTTCAAGCTCAACCAAAATCAATCCATCTGCGCCAACTCCAAACTGACGATTGCAAATACGAGCTATCTGCTTCTGACTTAGCCTGAGTCCGAGTTCGCGGTTGTCGATCATCACGAAGTCGTTTCCCGTGCCCTGATATTTCACAAAAGGGATTAACATTTTTTCAGAATGGCTGGATAACAAACGATTTTAACTGGTGTTATTCTAGAGTTGATGACGAAATGCTCATCAGAACGAGATCAAAGTTAAACCAAATAAAGACGAAGAAAATGAAGCAATTAACAGCACTTTTTGTTGCCGCTGTATTAGGTGGCGCAGTATCAATTTTCGGAACTAAAATATTGTTGGAGGATCCAGTGGTCGCTTCGCATCAAACGGAAAATGTTCCAGTTCAGCGGGTAAATTATCCTGTTTATTCACCGGAGGCTTCGGTTGATTTTAGGGTGGCTGCGGAGAATTCTGTCAATGCTGTTGTTCACGTTAAAACCACCTTCAAAAGCAGTCAGCGGGAATTGGGCTACAATCCGTTTCACCAATTCTTCTTTGAAAGAGAACGTGAAATGCCCGAAAGAATGGGCACTGGATCAGGTGTGATTATTTCGGATGATGGATACATCATGACCAACAATCATGTTATCAATAATGCAAGTCAGGTAGAGGTGACTTTGAATGACGGGCGTTCATACACGGCTGAGGTAATCGGAGCTGACCCCAACACGGACTTGGCTTTGCTGAAAGTGAAAGAGGCGGATCTGCCGTTCATTCCATATGGAAATAGTGAGGAGCTGGCGGTTGGAGAATGGGTTTTGGCGGTCGGTAATCCGTTCAATTTAACCAGCACGGTAACAGCGGGAATTGTCAGCGCCAAAGGGCGAAACATCAACATTCTTCAAGAAGAATTTGCAGTGGAGTCTTTCATTCAAACTGACGCTGCTGTTAATCCTGGAAACAGTGGAGGTGCTTTGGTCAACACGAGAGGAGAGTTGATCGGAATTAATACGGCCATTGCATCTCAGACTGGCTCTTACAGCGGATATTCTTTTGCTGTTCCGGTGAACATCGCGAGAAAAGTGATTCAGGACATCCTCGATTTTGGAGAAGTACAACGCGCTTTCATTGGGGTGAGCATCCGGAATATTGATCAAACGATAATGGAGAAAGAGTCACTTTCCACGACTGAAGGTGCCTTCGTAATGGGACTGTCTGAAGGTGGTGCTGCCGGAGAAGCAGGAATCAAACGAGGAGACGTAATTATCTCAGTAGAAGGAAAAGAAGTGAGGAATGTGCCTGAATTGCAAGAAAAGGTGAGCAGTTACCGACCAGGAGATGTAATCGATGTGGCTGTTTTGAGAGATGGAAAAGTTCTGAAAAAGCCAGTTCTCCTGAGAAATAGAAAAGGAAATACGGATCTGATGAAGCGAGATGACAACATGTTGGTTGGACTTGGAGCTGATTTCGAACCGATTGGTCAATCAACGATGAGCAGTCTGCGAATTTCTAACGGTCTTAAGGTCACCGATTTGAGCAACGGAAAACTGAAAAATGCGGGCATAAAAGAAGGATTTATCATCACCAGAGTTGATCGCAAACCTGTTAGCACAGTTGATGAACTGGCAAAGGTGCTGAACAACACCGGTGATGGCGTGTTAATAGAGGGGGTGTATCCCAATGGTAGAACGGCTTACTACGGTTTTGGTATGTGATTGAGCACATGTGAAACGAAAACCAATAAGGGAGATGGGTAATTTTTGACTCATCTCCCTTTTCAATTCCCTCAAGTTGTAGACCTCTACTGCACCATCAAACTCTCTGTGTCTCTTACTGCTCCATCCGTAACCAGCAGTACCTCATAATTACCGGTTGGGTACGATGATAGATACAGATTTAGAGTTCCCAACCCTAATGGTAGAATATACTGGTCCGAACTTCCTGTTATCGTATTAAAGACAGCCAAATAGGCAGACGAACCGCCTTGTGTATGATACGACACTGCGGTTTGACCATTTGCCGGATTCGGGCTGATTCCCGTTATCTCGCCAATCTTCACTTTTACCTCAACCTCGCTGTAATCTTTGTAGCCATCTAATTCGGCAATTACCTCCAACTTGTACTTTTTGGTGATGTTCGCTGTAACGGTCAGGTCTTTACCCGTGTAAATCAAGTTGCCACCCATGTCGTACCAGTTGTACGTGGCATCTTCTTGAATATCATCTGCCGATACCGTCACCTGCGCATATTTATCAACTTCTTTGTCATCCCCGGCATCGGCATTAAATAGATAACGCTGGTTGCGAAGAACACGATACAACTCACCGCCCATCGGCCCAGAGTCTCCACTTTTCCATTGTGTTACTTGGTAGCTGCACATCAAGTTGGGTTCAACTTCTTTGGTCAGAAATCCGAAACCGATGTAGAGCGGCACACGCGTGTTGGCCGGAATGGAAATATTACCGATAACCGCATTATCTGCAGTTGCGATAAACGTGTTTTCATCCTTTCGTTTTAGGCCACTTAGATCTGTGTCTTTTATGGCGGAGCCGATGTCCCAAGCATTGTCATCAAAGACCAGATAGATTTCTGCTTCCTTTGACAATGGTTTTCCACTTGGTGTTGGGTTCGCATCGAAATGAAGATCGAACACTCCGTTTGAATTGGTGGGGTTGCCAACCAATATCAGGCTGCCCGGAGGGTACTTATTGCCGTTCACGATACCGAAGCCGGCAGAATCAACATCAACAATAACCATGTTGTGCATAACCATATTGTTGTTGTACCAAACGTAGTCTCCAATAAAGCTGTGCCATGTGCTTGGGTCATTTGCCGTAGAATCAATCATTACTAACAGGCAAACGCCTTGGCTGTCCGAAACGGCAGCGGTAACTTGAGTAAGATCCCATTCAAACTCAAGCACAATAGAATCTCCGGTAGCAAGGGCCAAGCCAACGGGCAAAGAATCGATGGATCCGCCCACTAAGCCATTTGTGCCGTCAAAGTTTTCGGGCCAAGCATTGGCCGTACCGGCAAGTGTGTAGTAAGTGTTTACCTGATGTTGTGGGTCTGAGGTCTTACAACCTCGATTGAAAACGCGTGCATAAACGAATACCGAATCTTGACCGAAAGATGGATTCTCATGTTCGGGGCTTCCGTCTAGCTGATTGCGCACCCAAAGGTCGGGCCCGTGATCGTAAGATAACCAGGGGATTGAAGTGGGAGGCATGGTGTTTCCCTGATCGGAAGGGTTGTCGCGCATCCAAAGGTCGGCCTCGGCTCCGTTGAATTCAATATTCCATGTAACCGATTGTGTATGTCCGCTGTGGTCGTCTATTCGGATGAATAAGGTTCGGTCTTCCACAATGGCGGTAAGCGTGTTGGTGCCGATGTTCCATTCGG
Source organism: Bacteroidia bacterium (assembly GCA_047611425.1). GTDB lineage: Bacteria > Bacteroidota > Bacteroidia > UBA10329 > UBA10329 > JBLFWJ01. The sequence continues at coordinate 17,420 of JBLFWJ010000037.1, forward strand.
TGGCATCGCAGTCCAAATTCCAAGTGCCATCGTTGGTGGTAATCGAATCTCCGTTCAGCCACCATTCTACCACCACGGTGTTGTTGGTGGTCTGTATCAGGTCGATGCTGAAGGTTGTTGTTTCTGAGGCGGTAAGCGTATCGGCATTGGAAGGGGAAAACCCGTACATGGCTGGGGCCAATTGGTGAATACGTTCTATAATGGCTTCGCGGCAAACAGGACAGAATGCAGAATCGTTATTTTCCATCTTACACTCATGATAAGTTGTCGGTTTAAACCAACCTATGATCGAATCGAGGTCGTAGGCCCATTGATTCGTGCCATTGACAAGATTCGCATTCAGATGATCTTGCCGCAAATGAGGATAAACACCCAATGGTAGGGTAAACATACTGTCCAGCGGAGTGTCATTTTCAATTCCTGGGTACCATAAGCTTGTATCCACCCAATTCTTCCATGGTACGTCTTGCAATATTGCTGTATTACTCATGTTCAATGAATCAAAAACGAAGGCTTCGCTTCCTCCTGTCCAATACTCATCCCTCACTTCCGAGAATGAATGCGCAAACTCGTGCAGTGCCTTGTTTGGCGAAATAAGCCCACCGGCGTCCGTGCACGAAGAAGCAAGCATGTGTGCCCCACTTCCACCGAAATAACTGGAATTCGCCAACATGAAAACTGGTGTGATCAAGGGATCAAAACCCCAACTGTCCAGCACACCATTCACCTTTGGCCTGCTGCAAGTAAGCGATCTGGCAATGTTTGTATCGATGGCAGCAACGTAGCTGCTGTAGGTACTTTCGTAATAAGTAACGGCTGTAGTGTCAAAGTGCTGGGGGCAATCTAAAGTGTCAAGGTCAAGACCGATGCAGGGATTTAGAATACTACTACTATCGGACGGAACGAATATCCGGTAGATGTTGAAGTAATCTTGATATTCTGTAAAGGGGGAAGAAGAAAGAAAGCGAAGTCTCAAATCCTCTGAATGATCTACAAACCGAAATGTGTCGGTTGAAACAAGTAGTGGATCCGCATATCCATCACCAAGGATTACAATGTTGATAGCATTGGGGTCGGGTGGTGCTCCAAACGCTGGCCAGATAAGGGTCGACTCTCCTATCTGACAAAATGCTGAAAACGACAATGTTAATCCGCAGACAATAATTCCAATTTGTTTCATGATGCTGGTTATTTTTCTTGATCTTAGCAATGTATGAATTATGATAAACTCATATTGTTAGCTTATTGGATGGTTTTAGCCCCATCGGTTGCTTGCATTTATGCTAATACGGCTAAGGGACAAATTCCGGAATTGGAGTGGGTCGATCAGCCAACATCGGTAAATGACGTTTCTCTTCAAGATATACATGCTATTACCAGTACCGAAATAGTAATTTATGGAACAATGTTCGATAGTGTGACATTCGATTCCGCTCAAGTTGAGGTAACACTTGAATCTTCTTACACTCGAAGTCCATTCATCTATCAATTGGACAATACAGGGCAATTTGAATGGGCGAAATTCGTTGATGTTTATCTACCATCCTCATTCGAATCTACAATTGATAATCAAGGGTTCAGATACATGGCTGGTCTAGTGAATTTGGCCAAAGAATGGGATATAGACCCAAGCGAAAATGAGTTATTGATCAGCTTATACAGCGATGCCTTGATTCTTAAGTTTTCGCAAACGGGTGATTTTATTTGGGCTCGGATTATTGGGGATGGAACTTTTTTCCATCAGGAGCCATTCGGCCTTGAGGTTGATGGCTTTGGAAATGTATATACCTGCGGCTTCTTTTCAGGAACGGCAGATTTCGATCCTGGGCCGGATACGCTGTTTTTGGATCCAGCTAATGGCAGTTCCTTCATACATAAAATGGACTCTGAAGGAAACTTTCTTTGGGCAAAGCAGGTTGCAACAGCTTATCCAGAATCACGGGCGCAAGATCTGGCCTTGGATGACGAGGCAAATATTTATGTGACGGGACGGTTTAGAGACACCGTGGACTTTGACCCCGGCCCCGACACCTCTATGCTTTCTTCTGCTGGGGATTGGGATGCTTTTATTTTGAAGTTGAATACGGATGGAACATATCAGTGGGCCAATAGGTTCGGTGGTCCGGATCTGGATTGGGGGCTCCATATTGAGGCGAGATCAGATGGGACAATTATTGCTGCAGGTACTTTCAATGGCATGGCATTCTTGTCTCCAAGTTCTGATACGGTAGAACTACAAAGCGTTTCTGGAGGGGATATTTATCTTTTGAAAATAGATGCGGATGGAGATGTTTTACAGTTTGGATCGATAGGTGGCTCCCAATCAGATTACATCACAGAAATGTCCCTCGATCCTTTTGGCAATTTATATTTCTCATCTGCGCATACTGGAACAGCCGATCTTGATCCTGGCCCTGGTGTAACCCTTCGAACTGGAAAACAACTGACCAAACTTGATCCTGATTTGAACCTAATTTGGACGGTACCAATGACGCTTGCATCGGGTATTGCCGTAGACTCTGCCCAGAACGTTCACGTCTGTGGTTCGTTCACTGGTAGCGTTGACCTTAACCCTTCGCCAACAGAAGATTCCATTTTCGTTAGCAATGGAAACTCAGCCGTATTCGTCCTCAAACTCAACCAAGACAGTCTGCTTACAAGTTCTGTTAGACAAACGGAAACTATTAGTGGTCTTGAAGTTTCTGTTTATCCAAATCCATCAACAAAGAAGTTCAACGTAGATGTTCCAGAAATGACCGGGTCTATAAATTATTCCGTTTCCGATCTCACTGGGCGTTTGATTGAATCTGGTGTCAGTCAAAGTTCGAGATTTCAGATTGAGTTGGTGGCCAAGCCAGGGGTTTACCTGTTAACGCTGTATTCAGATGATGATTGGGCAGTCGTTAGACTAGTGAGGGAGTAGAGAAATGCTCTAAATGGTGCGGATTTTTCAATCCATATTATTTCTTGATAAAATGTACTATAATGGCTAATTTCGCGCTCTATTTTTCGGGCAGTGAAATCCGCCCCCTGAAACCCTAAAAAAGACACGCGATATGGCAATGAGGCAACTGAAGATTACCAAGTCTATCACTAACCGTGAAAGTGCTTCGCTAGACAAGTACTTGCAGGAGATAGGCAAGGAGGATCTGATTACCGCGGAGATGGAAGTTTTGCTCGCGCAAAGAATTAAGCAAGGAGATCAAGTTGCATTGGAGAAATTGACGAAAGCGAATCTTCGTTTCGTGGTTTCTGTTTCTAAGCAATACCAGAATCAAGGGTTGAGTCTTCCTGACCTTATCAACGAAGGAAACCTTGGATTGATCAAGGCAGCACAACGATTTGACGAAACAAGAGGTTTCAAATTCATTTCGTACGCAGTATGGTGGATTCGTCAGTCTATTCTTCAGGCATTGGCCGAGCAATCAAGAATTGTTCGTCTGCCTTTGAATCAGGTTGGATCATTGAACAAAATCAATAAGGCGTTTTCTGCATTAGAGCAGAAGTTTGAGCGTGAGCCGTCTGCTGAAGAATTAGCAGAAGTGCTTGATATTCCAGAGACAAAAGTGGCTGATACCATGCGCGTTGCAGGTCGTCACGTATCTATGGATGCACCTTTTGTACA